>DASUUL010000067.1:0-6586 GCA_036374115.1 Acidimicrobiia bacterium
GACGGGCTCGAGCTCGTCGGCCAGTACGGGCTCGAGCGCCTCGTCGACGGGCGGACCGTGACCGACGAGCGGGCGGCGCCGTTCGTCGACGCGGTCGCGGCTGCCGCCGCCGACGCGCAGCGGGCGCTGCCCGACCTGCGCCTCGAACGCAAGGGCGGGATCGCGTTCGTGATCCACTGGCGAGTTGCGCCCGACCGGGGGCGCGAGGCCGCTGCGGTGGTGAACGACGTCGCCCGCCGCCACGGGCTCGCCGCGCATCCGGCGAAGATGGCGCTCGAGGTGCGCCCTCCGGTGGCCGTCGACAAGGGCAGTGCGGTCGAGGCCCTGCTTGCCCCGGGATTGGAGGCCGCCGCGTTCGCCGGCGACGACCGGGGCGACCTGCCCGCGTTCGACGCCCTCGACCGTGCCGTTGCCGCCGGCCGGGTCCGCCACGCCGTGCGGATCGGTGTCGAGTCCTCCGAGGCACCCGCCGAGCTGCTCGCCCGCGCCGACGTCACCGTCGCCGGCCCCGCCGGCCTCGCCACCCTCCTCACCGACCTGGGCGCCGCGATCGGCTGAAGGGGCGTTCTGCGTCGCACCGCCAGGATGATCCCGGACGTGCGACGCCAGAACCGCCCCGGTCAGGCGCCGCCGCGGGCGGCGCGGACCAGGTCGTCGAGCCACATGGAGGGGGTGCGGGCGCCGGCGAGCTCGCGGAGGCGCCGGGCGCGCGCCCGCCGCTCGTCGCTCGGCATCGTCAGCGCGGTGTGGAGGGCGTCGGCGGTGTGTACGAGGTCGTAGGGATGCGAGGGGACGACCGCCTCGCCCAGCTCGTCGAACGCGCCGGCCTCGGGTGACAGGCACACCACTCCGTCGCGCCGGTTCACCAGCGGGCCCTCCTTGGCCACCAGGTTGAGCCCGTCCTTGATCGGGTTCACGAGCAGCACGTCGTAGCGCGCCAGCCCGGCCAGGCTGCGGGCGAAGTCGTCGCGGGTGTCGAGCACGACAGGTTGCCAGGTGGGCGTCGCCCAGCGTTCGTTCACGAGCGCCGCGGCCTGCTCGGCCTCCTGGCGGTATGCGAGGTACTCGGGCAGGCCCTCGCGCGACGCGTAGACGAGCGCGACGAACACCACCCGCTCCCGCAGCTCCGGGTGCTCGGTGAGGAGCAGCTCGAAGGCGTGGAACCCCCGCACGATGTTCTTCGACGGCTCCACGCGGTCGCTTCGCACGATCAGCATCCGGTCGCCCACCTGCTCCTCGAGGGCGGCGGCCGCCGCGACCGCTTCGGGGGATCCGGCCGTCCGCTGGAGCGCGGCGGCGTCGGGGCCGAGCGACGACACGAAGGCGGGCGCGAACTCGCGCTCGCCGCCGAGCACTTCCCGGGCGGATGCCTCGTAGGCGCGCGCCCAGCGCTCGGTGTGGAAGCCGCTCGACACCGTCGCCATCGAACCGCACATCGCGCGGGCGACCTGCCGGGGGAGCACCCGGATCGAGTTCGGCCCGCAGAACGGCGTGTGCGTGAAGTGGCTCACGGCGAGATCGGGGCGGGCGCGCCGGACGAGCTCGGGGACGAGGGTCAGATGGATGTCCTGGACGAGCACCACGTCGCCGTCGGGCGCTCGTTCGACGACGTCGTCGGCGAAGCACCGGTTGACGGTCTCGTACGCCTCCCACGCCTCCAGGAACCGCCGGTCGAAGCGGGGGCGGCGCGGGAGGTCGAACAGTCCGTGGTGGAGGAACCACAGGACCGAGTTCGACACCACGTCGTAGTGCATCCGCTGGAGCGCCGGATCGATGTCGAGCAGGTGAAGGTCGACCCCGTCGACATGGGCGGCGCCCGCGCGCACCGCGGCGCGGTCGTCGTCGCTGAGGGCTGCCGCCACCCACGTGGCCTCCTCGCCGGCGGCCGCCGACGCGGGGGTGACGCCCAGGAGTGGCGACAGCGCGCTCACGACCCCACCGGCACCACGCCTCGACGTGAACGTGCCGTCGGGCTGCTGCGTGAAGCTGGCCGGGCCGCGGTTCGTGACGACGATCACGTCATCCGCGCAGGTCCGTCAGCAGGTGCAGCCAGTCTTCGAGCTCGCGGGTGGAGAGGAAGTTGTCACGAACGTGCTCCTTGCCCTGGCTGCCCATGGCGTCGGCACCCACGGGATCGGCGAGTAGGTCGATGATGCGCGAGGCGCACTCCTCGACCGACGACACCAGATAGCCGTCGTACCCGTCGCGGATCTGCAGCACGATGCCCCCGGCACGCCCGCCGATGACCGGGCGACCCTTCCAGAGCGCCTCGCTCACCGTGAGCCCGAAACCCTCGCGGATCGACTTCTGCACGACGACGTCGGCCAGCCGTTGGAACGCGTTGATCTGCACGTTGCCGACCTGCTGGATGTTCGACAGGAGGTGGATGTCGGGATCCCCGCCGCGCGCCTCCTGCACCTGCTCCCAGACCTGGAATCCCTCGGGGTCGTCGGTGGCCATCGAGCCCGCGAGGAGGAGCTGCGCGTCGGTGACCTTGTCGCGCGCGATCCGGAACGCCTCGATCACCCCGAGTGGATCCTTCCAGGGGTCGTAGCGGCTGACCTGGCACACGATCGGGCGGCGCACGTCGAGGCCGTACTGCTTGCACAGCTCCTCGCCGAACGGGCGGGGGAGGTCGAGGTTCTTGACCGACAACGGGTCGATGCAGGGCGGGAGCTGTAGCACTCGCTGCATCGCCAGCGAGGCGGGCACGAACTCGGGCATGGTGAACACCGCGGCGTCGTGCAGCTCCACGAGCGGGCGGAAGAAGCCCCATACCTCGGGATCGGCGTCGGTGAGATCGATGTGGCAGCGCCACACCCACTTGGTCTCGGGGCGGTTCTGCGGAGCGTCGCGCAGGAAGTTCAACAAACCGGCCGGCTGGGGGTCGTGGGCGACGACGAAGTCGTATTCGCCCTCGAGGTCGAAGGCGTTGTCGAGCACACGCTCCAGGTAGGTCCGTTGCATCGGCGCCGTCCAGTCGATCTTGCCGCCCTGGAGGGCGTTGTGGACGGACTTGGTGATCGTGAAGAACTCGTCGCTGCCCCGGATCACCTGCCACTCGGCGTCGATCCCGACGCTGCGCAGCAACGGCACGTGGGTCGCGAGCAGCTCCGCGACCCCGCCGCCGTACGCGGTGGCGTTGAGGTGGAGGACGCGGGCCCCCTCGAGCGGGGCCGCCGCTTCCCGGATCCGCGCGACCACCTCGTCACCCACGATGGGCGCGTAGTCGCCGAGGTCCTTCTCGAGGAGCGGAACCCGTTCGAGCATTCGGTGCAATCTATCCATCGTGCGCCGCGCTCTCGCATGTCCGGACAAGTTCCGCGGGACCCTGACCGCGTCCGAGGCCGCCGACGCGATGGCGGCGGGTCTGTCTCGAGCCGGCTTCGACGAGGTTCGGCGCCTCCCGCTGGCCGACGGCGGCGAGGGCACGCTCGACGCCCTCCTCGCCGCCCGCGGCGGCGGTCTCCGCACGGCGCCGGTGACCGGGCCGTTGGGCGACTCCGTCGACGCGGCCTGGGCGGTGCTGCCCGACGGCACCGCCGTCGTCGAGATGGCCCGCGCCAGCGGCCTCCAACTCGTCGCCGGGCGCAACGACCCCCTGCGTGCGGGCACGCGGGGCACCGGCGAGCTCATCGCCGCGGCGGCGCGTGCCGGGGCGCGCCGCATCATCGTGGGGGTCGGAGGGAGCGCAACCACCGACGGCGGCCTCGCGGCGGTGCAGGCCTTGGGCTGGTCGCTGGGCGGCCTCGACGTGACGGTCGCGTGCGACGTGACCACGCCGTTCCTGCGCGCGGCCGAGGTCTACGGACCGCAGAAGGGAGCGACCTCGGCGCAGGTGTCGCTGCTCACGCGTCGCCTGCACCGGCTGGCCGAGGAGTACGAGCGACGCACCGGGGTCGACGTGACCGAGCTTCCGGGCGCCGGCGCTGCCGGGGGGCTCGCGGGCGGGCTGGCGGCGCTGGGTGCCACGCTCGAGCCGGGTTTCGAGGTGATCGCGCAGGCCGCCGGGCTGGAGGACGCGCTCGACGGCGTCGACCTCGTCGTCACGGGTGAAGGCCGGCTCGACCGGCCCAGCTTCGAGGGCAAGGTCGTCGGCGGCGTCCTCGACTGGGCGGCCGACGAGGGCATCGCGCACCGCGCGGTGATCGCCGGGCAGGTGAGCGACGAGGGCCGGGAGGAGCTGTCGGTGCGCGGTGACGTGCACCTCCTCGCACTGACCGACCGGGTGTGGCAGGCGGGGGAGGCCTTCTCACGCGCCGCCCTGCTCGTGGAGGAGGCCGCCGTCGACGCCGGCCGTCACGCCCTCACCGATTTCTAGATGCGTTCATCATGCGCACTCAGTGCGCATGATGAACGCATCGAGCGGGGTTACGCCGACAGCTCGCGGTCGAACTTGGCGCGGTACGCGGGGATGGTGAGCATGGGTGGGCGCTCGCGCACCTCGACGGGGACGTGCTCGGGGCGCAGCTCGGGGCCGAAGCGACGGAGCTCGGTGACGACCGCGGCGTGGTCGGGCGCGAGCCCGGCGCGCCGGAGGCCGGTGACGAGGATGGCCATCGCCTGCACGCCGAGCTCGTCGAGCGAGCGGTTGCGATGCACGCGCTCTCCGAGGTCGACCTGCTCCACCGCGTCGATGCCGAACCGGGCGCTCACGTCGACGAGCAAGCCGATCTCGACGCCCCAACCCTGGACGAAGGGCACGGTCTCGATCACCTCTCGGCGAGCCGCGTACTCGCCCGAGAGCGGCTGCACGAAGCGCGTCAGCTCCGGGAACAGGTGCGACAACAGCGGGCGTGCCATCAGCTCGGTGACGCGCCCACCGCCGTCGGGCGCACCGAAGAGCGGCCGCCGGTAGAAGCTCTTCACCATTCCGACCTGGGGGCGGAGCAGCAGCGGTTCGACGAGCCGGGCGACGAAACGGGGCTCGAAGTTCCGCACGTCGGCATCGAGGAAGCACAAGATGTCGCCTTCGCTCACGAACAGCGATTTCCACAGCGCGTTGCCCTTGCCCGAGCCGGCGGGCAGTGCCGGCAACACCGAGTCGGCGCTGCACACGCGCGCCCCGGCGTGCTGGGCGACACGGGCCGTGGCGTCGACCGAGCCGTCGTCGATCACCAGCACCTCGTCGACCAAGGCCTCACGTGCCATCAGGTCGCGCCGGATCGCGCCGACGATCGTGCCGACGGTGGCTTCCTCGTCGCGGGCGGGGAGGCAGACCGAGATGGTGAGGCCCTGGCGGGCCTTGGCCTGGGCGAGGGCCCGGACAGGGGGGAGCGAGCGCATCGGCGGCAAGCCTACGCATCGTTTGGGCGCCCGAAACCGCCGAAGTGGTACCGTTTCCCCGCACGCGCTCATCAAGAGCGGCCGAGGGACAGGCCCGACGACGCCGCGGCAACCAGCCACCGTCTGCCATCACAGGCGGGACCCGGTGCCAATGCCTGAACGATGAGCAGCTAAGAGCGGTTCCTCCGCTCGAAGCGCTCGAGAGCGCGTCGAGAAAGCCCGGGGCCGGGGGTTTCGGGAACGGAGGAGGAGACATGGCTCACGTGCAAGGGCTTCGCTGCCGGGAATGTGGTCGCGAGTACGAGATCGCTCCCGTCTACACCTGTGAGTGGTGCTTCGGGCCGCTCGAGGTCGCGTACGACTACGACGCCGTTCGCGCGGCCATCAGCCGCGAGCGGATCGCAACCGGCCCGCCGAGCATCTGGCGTTACGCCGATCTGCTGCCCGTGGAGCGCGGGCACGCGGTCGACCTCGGCGCCGGCTTCACGCCGCTGGTGCGAGCCGACCGGCTCGCGGCGGCGCTCGGCCTCGGTGAGGTCTGGGTGAAGAACGACACCCTCAACCCCACCAACTCGTTCAAGGACCGGGTCGCGTCCGTGGCGCTGTCGAAGGCGCTCGAGTTCGGGTTCAAGACGGCCGCGTGTGCGTCGACGGGCAACCTCGCGAACTCGGTCGCGGCGCACGCCGCCAGGGCGGGGCTGCGCAGCTACGTGTTCATCCCGTCGAACCTCGAACGTGCCAAGGTCGTCACCACTGCGGTCTATGGCGGCAACGTGGTCGCGATCAAGGGCAACTACGACGACGTGAACCGGCTCTGCGCCGAGCTCGCCGGTACGTACCGGTGGGCGTTCGTCAACGTGAACGTGCGGCCGTTCTACGCCGAAGGCTCGAAGACCCTCGCCTACGAGACCGTCGAGCAGCTCGGTTGGGAGGCACCCGACCACGTCGTGGTCCCGGTCGCCAGCGGGTCGCTCCTCACCAAGATCCGGAAGGGGTTCGACGAGCTCCACCATGTCGGCCTGCTCGACGAGGCGCCCCGCGTGCGCGTCTCGGGCGCGCAGGCCCTCGGGTGCTCGCCGGTGGCCAGCGCCTGGCGCGAAGGCTCCGACACCATCCGGCCGGTGAAGCCTGACACGATCGCCAAGTCGCTGGCGATCGGGAACCCTGCGGACGGCTACTTCGCGCTCGATGCCGTCCGTCAGACCGAGGGGGGTCTCGCCGCCGTCACCGACGGCGAGGTCGTCGAGGGTATCCGGCTGCTGGCGCGGACCGAGGGCATCTTCGCCGAGACCGCGGGTGG
>DASUUL010000068.1:0-2156 GCA_036374115.1 Acidimicrobiia bacterium
CGTACCGCGTGCGCAATAGTTGCGCATTCGGTACGCATCTAGGGAGCGGCGGGGATCTTCTCGACGGTTGCGCGCGCCTCGGTGCCGTTCCAGCGGAGGGTGACCTCGGCGGGGGGCTCGACCTCCCGGCGGACGTAGCCGAGCGCGGTCGAACCGGCTGCGCTGGTCACCGCGCCCACCGTCTTGTCCCCCACCACCACGTCGGCGCCGGCCGGCGGTCGCTCGCCGCCGGCAGCGGTGAGACGGCGGAGATAGCGGTTGACGTGGCCCCGCGTGTCGAGCCGGCAGACGAGCTCCTGGCCGAGGAAGCAGCCCTTCGAGAACGACACCGCGACGAGCTCCAGGTAGGCCTCCTGCGGGATCGTCTTCTCGTCGAGGTCGAGGCCCAAGCGGGGCACACCGGCCGCGATGCGCGCCGCCTCGTACTCCTCGGCCGTCCAACGCTCGGCGCCGGCGTCGACCGCTGCCTGCGCGAGCGCGTCGAGGACGGCCGCGCCGCCGACGACGTCGACCGCCTCTGCCCCCGCCCACGGCACCGCGATGGCGGCGCCCCCGTCGCCGCGGCCCGCAACCGTGCCCGCACCTTCGCCGCGCAGCGCGAGCACCGCGAGCGACGGCTCGAGCGCGACCTCCACCTGCACGCGGATCTTGAAGCGCCCGAGCGACGTCGCCAGCCGCTCGCCGAAACCGCCCTCGCACACCAGCCAGGCGGCATCGCCCCGCCGCACCAGCCAGAAGTCGACGTCGAGCTTGCCCTGCGGCGTGAGGAGAAGGGAGTGCACCGCCTCGCCGTCGGCGAGCCCGTCGAGGTCCTGCGACACGAGGCTCTGGAGGTACTCGAACGCGTCGGGCCCCGTCACGACGACGACATCGCGCGCCGGGCGGGCGACGGCGAGACCACGCGTGGCCGTACCGGTCATTGCCGTACCGGCGACAACCGCCGGGCGGCCGCCGCCGCCGTGAGCAGGGCCCGCGCCTTGTTGTGGCACTCGAGGTGCTCGTCCTCGGGATCGGAGTCGGCCACCACGCCCGCGCCCGCCGCCACACTCGCGCGACCGTTGCGCCACAGCATGGTTCGGATCGTGATCGCGGTGTCGAGGTTGCCGGAGAAGTCGAAGTACCCGACCACGCCGGCGTAGGGCCCGCGCTTCACCGGTTCCAGCGCGTCGATGATCTCCATCGCCCGCACCTTGGGGGCCCCACTGACGGTTCCGGCGGGGAAGGTTGCACGCAGCACGTCGATCGCATTCTTCCCTTCGGCGAGATCGCCGGAAACCTGGCTGGTCATGTGCATCACGTGCGAGTACCGCTCGAGGGTCATGAGCTCGTCGACCCGCTCCGTGCCATAACGCACGACGCGACCGAGATCATTCCGGGCGAGGTCGACGAGCATGATGTGCTCGGCGCGCTCCTTCGGGTTCTCGCTCAGCTCCGCCGCCATCCGACGGTCGTGCTCCTCGGTGCGACCGCGCCAGCGGGTCCCGGCGATCGGACGGCTGATCACTCGCCCGTCGAGCAGCTGCACGAGCGCTTCCGGCGACGACCCCACCACCGTCGCCTCGGGATGGCGCAGGAAGTACATGTACGGCGACGGGTTGAGCTGGCGGAGTGCCCGGTACACCTCGAACGGCTCGACGTCGCAGTCGACGTCGAATCGTTGCGCCAGGATGATCTCGAAGATGTCGCCGGCGAAGATGTGCTCCCGCGCCGCCTCCACCGCATCCTGGAACAGGCCACCCGACATCGTCGACGTGAACTCGGGGAGCTCACCGTCGACGCTCGGCGGCACCGACGGCAGGTACGGGAGCGGGCGGGCCAGCTCGTCGACGCGCGCGTCGAGGCGCGCCTGCGCACGCTCGTACTCCGCGCCGGCGTCGGCGCCTGGCGCGAGGAACACGTTCTCGATGAGGAACACGCGCTGGCGGAAGTGGTCGAAGGCGGTGACATGCCCCGTGAGGGACATGACCGAGTCGGGATAGCCGAGGTCGTCGGCCGGTACGTCGGGGAGGTGCTCGATCTCGCGGACGACGTCGTAGCCGAGGTAGCCAACGAGCCCGCCGTGGAACGGCGGCAGCTCCGGCAGGTTCGGCGCCCGGTACCACGCGAGCAACGCCTCGAGCGCCGCCAGTGCGCCCTGGTCGACGGGGATCCCGGGC
>DASUUL010000069.1:0-2429 GCA_036374115.1 Acidimicrobiia bacterium
CCGTCACCACGAGATCGCGCGCCGCCACGGTGAGCGGGCTGCGCAGCTCGGCCGCGACCCGTTCGGTGACCGCCACGGCGTCGTCGGTCGACTGGAGCTCCGTGAGCAGGATCGTGAACTCGTCGCCCCCGAGGCGGGCGACGTAGTCGCCCGGACGAACCGAAGACCGCAGCCGGTCGGCCAGCTCGACGAGCAGCCGGTCACCGAGCTCGTGGCCGAGGCTGTCGTTCACGAGCTTGAAGCGGTCGATGTCGAGGAGGATGACGGCTACCACCGCGCCTCGCGCCGGATGATCGAGCACGGACTGCACGTGGGCGAGGAAGGCCGTCCGGTTGGGCAGGCCGGTGAGCTGGTCGTGGTACGCCTGGTAGGCGATCTGCTCCTCGAACAGCTTGCGCTCGGTGATGTCACGCAGGTTGGCCACGATCCCACCGACGCTCGGGTCGTCCATCCGGTTGGTCGCCCACACGTCGAACCAGTGCCAGTCGCCCCGCTCGTCCTGCAGACGGACCTCGGTCCACCGGGTGGCAGACGCGTCCGCCAGCACCTCCTGGATGAACTCGCGCGCCGCGACGCGGTCGTCGGGATGGACGATGTCGCCGCCGAGCGGGAAGTCTCCCTCTTGCACCGGCCGGCCGATGGTCCACTCGAACGCCGGGCTGACGTACGACGCGACGCCGTTCGGTGTCATCACGATGATCACGTCGGACGAGTTCTCGAGGAGCGACCGGAGCCGCTCCTCGCTGCGGCGCAGCTCGCCCTCCGCCGCCTCCTGCCCGCGGCTGGCGACGGCGATGGTGCGGACGGTGAAGACGAAGCCGAGCGCGGCGAGCACCGCCAACCCGTGGATCTCGGGCGTGCCGACGAAGGTGGGGGCGACCCCGACCTGGATCGCCACCTGGCCGAGGAACAGGCCGACCAGCGAACACACGAGCGCCGGGAGGCACGCCCTCGACCCGACCCGGCTGACCTCCTCACCGAGGATCCAGGCGTAGCCCACGACCAGCATCGGGCCCCAGCCGGTGATGTACATGACCGCCGTACCCGTGGCCACGAGGACGGCCATCCGCAGCCAGATCGCAGCGTCGTCGTCGCCGGGCCACAGCCGCAACGCCACGTCGTTGAAGACGAGGGCGGCGAGGCCGACCGCCGTGATCGCCCACAACGGCTCGTCGGCGATGAGATCGAACGCCCGCAGCAGCAGGAGCGCCCCGAGCACCACGACGGCCTGCAGCCAGCGCAGCACCGGAGGCAGCCGCACACCAGGCCACATCATGGTGCTATCGGTCCCGGGAGCGGGGTCCTCGAGATCCCCACCAACGGCCGAATGGGACCATCCGCCTATCATCGCCTGCGATGACGAGCCCGGTGCGGATCCTCTCGGTGGGCGCAGCCGCGCCCGCCCTTCGCCTCCCCGCCACAGACGTGGCGGCCGCGTGGGGACGCCCCGGCGGTCGGGGCCAGGCCGGCGTGTGCGCCCCCGACGAGGACGTGCTCACTCTCGCCGCCGCCGCCGCCGGCCGGGCGCTCGCCGCCTCCGGCCTCCAGCACGACATCGTCGACGGCCTCTGGTGGGGCACCACTCGCCCACCCTTCGCCGAAGGACCCAGCCACGCCGTGCTCGCCGCCGCCCTCGGCCTCTCGTCGAACTCGGCGGGCGCGCTGTGCTCGGGCTCACCCCACGCCGGGATGGAGGCGCTGCTGGGCGCAGCCGACGCCGTCGCCGCCGGATCGGCGCGCGTCGCGCTCGTGGTGGTGTCGGATGCGCTCGTCCCGGGTCTGGGATCCGGCTTCGAAACCCGGGCCGGAGCCGGCGCGGCCGCGATCGTGCTCGTCTCCGACGGCGGTCAGGCGATGATCGCCGCCCGGGTGACCCGAACCCGGCCCGTGCTCGATCGCTACCGCGGCGACGGTGAGACCGCCACCCGCGACGTGTACGACGGGCGCCTCTTCCGCGACGAGATCTTCGTGCCGATCGTGCGCGAGGTCGGCGAGCATCTCGCCGCCCTCGACGTGCGGGCCTGGTCGCTCCCCGACCCCGACGGTCGCCTCGGCGCGGTGGTGGCGAAGACACTCGGTGCCGCCGCGCCCGTCTCCGCCGCGACGTATGCCGCGGTCGGTGACACGGGCGCCGCCGCCGCCATGCTGGGCGGCCTGGGCGCGCTCGACGCCGCCGGCACGGTCGCGTTCATCGGGTACGGCGGCGGGCGCGCCACCGGAATCGCCGTCACCGCCGACGCGCCCGTACGCGGCGCCGCTGCCGTCGCCGACGTCCTCGCCGCGGGCCGCCCGGCCGGGTACGCCGAGGCGCTGCGGAGCCGCGGCCAGCTGGCGCCTGCGGGTGAGACCATCCCGATGGGGGTGCCGCCCGAGAGTGCGTCGTTCGTCCGGGGCGCCGACGAGATGCTCGGGCTCCTCGGAGCCCGTTG
>DASUUL010000070.1:0-12267 GCA_036374115.1 Acidimicrobiia bacterium
GGCCGCTCCGGTGTCGGCCAGGCCCTGCTCGGCAGTGTGGCCGAGGAGGCCATCCGCTCGGTGCCGGCGTCGTTCCTGCTCGTCGGGCCGGCCGTCGACCCCGAGCTCGGCACGCGCTTCGACACCGTGGTGGTGTGTACCGACGGCTCCGACTGCTCGAAGGCCATCCTGGCGCCTGCGTCCGAGTGGATCCGGGCGCTGCGCCTCCGGGCCTGGATCGTGCAGGTGCTCGATCCCGAGGTCCGCCGCGAGCTCCCCGACCAACCGGAACGCGTCATCGAGGAGTCCGGCGTCTACGGCACGGCTCAGGCATTGATGCACCACGACGGCGGGGGCGTCAACTGGGACGTCCTCCACGGCGACAGCGCGGCGGAGCCGATCGTCGACTACGCCGCGCGCCTGCCGGCGTCGCTGATCGCCATGGCCACCCATGGCCGCACCGGTGTGGCGCGCTTCGCACTCGGCAGCGTCGCCGCGTCGGTCGTGCATGCGGCGCCCTGCCCGGTGCTGGTGGTGCGACCGGACGGCCTCCGTGCCGAGGACACCTCCTGAGCGCACCGGTCAGAGCGTGACGACGAGTCCGTCGTGGGCCGGGCGGGCCCGGGCGCAGAGTCGTGACACGACGTGCTCGAGCTGCCCGTGCGGCGGCGCCGATCGGCCGATCTGCGTCAGGAGGATGTCGCCGACGTCGAAGCGGCAGAGCGCGGGAAGGTCGCGGTCGATCCGCAGGTGCGTGAAGATGGTGCGACCGTAGGTCGCGCCGTCGGCCACGAGCACGGCTGCGCCGCGCGCGAAGCGCTCGAGCTGGGGAGTGATCCGGGCAACATCTGATGCATAGACGAGGCGACGGTCCCCGGCCCGGAGCCGCCAGGCGCAGGTCGGCCCGGTGCGATCGCGGGCGTGTGGTACCTCGAGCGGCTCCAGGCTCCAACCCCGGCGTCGGCGGGGCGCGCCCGGTTCCGTCGGGAGGAGCCGGCACCGCCGCAGCCCCGGGTACCGGCCCGCGAGCACGCCGATCGTGCCCGGGTGGGCGAGGACGGGGACCGGATCGTCGTCCCGGGTCGTGAGCCAGCGGTCGAGCCGACCGAGCCCGCCGCTGGCGTCGCGGTGGGCGTGCGTGATCAGGACCAGATCGATCCGTTCGATTCCCGCGGCCTGTGCGGTGAAGTCGCGGGTGACGTCGACCAGAACGTTCGCCGGCCCCTCGACGAGCAGCGACGACTCCCGCCGCCGCGAGCGCCCCCGCCCCGGCGTGCCGCCGCTGGCGCCCGTCCCCAGGAACCGCAGGCGGATCGCACCGGAGGCCGTCATGGCGCGCCCTGGTCTACGTCGCGTCCCCGTGAGCCTCACGTACCCAGACCTCCATCCCCCGCAGGGTGCCGGCCCGCTCGTAGTGGGCGCGCAGGTACTCGCCCAGCGGAACCTCCGCGGGCCGGTGGTCGAACCCGCGCCGGCGCGAGCTCGTGTCGACGACCACCAAGGGCGGGTCGGATCGCAGGTCGGACAAGAAGAGGCGCCACCGTTCTTCCGCCTCGTCGGGTGGCAGGGCGGCTCCCGTCGTTCCCCGTCCCGAGACGCTCGACGTGAGGAAGGCCGACTGCACGAACGCCCCCGCCACCGACCGGTTCGTCCTCCAATAGATCTCGGGCGCATCACCCCACACGAGAATCGGGTCGCCGGGCTCGGTGCGGGCCTCGATGACCGCCCGCAGTCGGGTCATCTCCATCGGCTGGGGAGCGAACGCCGACAGCGCCACGACGATCGCGGCGACGGCCGTGGCCGCGGCGACACCGAGGTGCCCGGCCGACACCCCTCGGCCGACGCGCTCGACGCCGATGCCGGCGAGCACGCAGAGCGGCGCCACGAGCGGCTGGTAGTAGTGCCCCAGGAACCGGAAGCCGGCCACGACCGTGACCGCGCTCACCGCCAGCCAGACCAGGATCGCGAGTCGCGGACCCCGCGGCAGGCGGGCCCGCAGCCCCAGCCACATCGCCGACGCGTGCGTCGCCGCGAAGAGCAACGTCATGAGCACACCCACACCGAGCACCCGCCCGTCGAGCGCCCGGCCCGCGACGTAGCCGCCGTTCTCGGTCCAGGCCCACCGCAGCATCCCGTCGAGCCCGAAGGCGCCCCCGACGGCCGCGATCACCGCGACGAGCCCCAGCCCGGAGCCCAGCACCGACCGTGCCGGCCGCGGGCCCACTGCTGCGGCCACGCCGACGGGTGCGATGGTCGTGAGGAACGGCTGTTTCATGCACGCCGCGATCCCGACCAGCGCGCCTGCACCGACGAACACCCAGAGGCGCCGCACCCCCGGTGCGCGGGTGAACGCCAGCAGCATGGCGCCGGACGCCGGGAGGGCACCCCACAGCTCGAAGTTGGCCCCCTGGCCGTCGCGAGGGAAGAACGCCACGGTCCCGAGCACGTAGAGCACGGCGCCGACGGCCGCGGCCCGCCCCGACCCTCCGATGCGCCGGACGATCGCGGCCACGACGAGCGCGGTCGCGGCCACCCAGAGCACGAGCAGCGCCCGCACCGGACGCAGGTCGAACGTGCCCGACACCCACGCCACCGCGGCGTAGATCGCGGGGACGAGGGGCGGCTTGCGGTCGATCACGTCCTCGTAGAGGTGCCCGCCGCGCAGCAGGGTCTGGGCTTGCACGGCGATGTGCGCCTCGTCGCGCTCCACCCACGGCCGCATCAGCCCGGGAATCCGTGTCGCCGCGGCAAGGCCCCCGGCGAGCCACGCCAGGCGCCGCCAGGTCCACGAACCGACCCGACTCGTGCCGCTGCTCATGATCCAGGGAGCGTCTACCCGATTCGCCCAGTCCGTCCCACATCCCGCCCGACCAGTGCGGGTTGCGCCGCTCCGACAGTAACGAAACACGGTCGGGTGTGGGATGAACAGTGCGCGTCGGGCGCGGCACACTGCATTCGTGCCGGCGCCACGGTGGGCAAGAGACGATCACGGCCCGGCCCCTGCCGGTCGTGCGAATCCCGAGGAGGAAGCGTGCTCGGAGTGATGATGCTGGGGCTCCGACACGGCTTCGATCCCGACCACGTCGCCGCGCTCACCGACATCGCCGGGAGCCAGCCGACGCGGCTGCGGTCACTCACCTGCTCGGCGGCATACGTATCGGGGCACGCGGCGGTCGTGATCGCACTCGGTGTGGCCATCGCGGTCGCCGGCATCGAGGTCCCCGACGCCGGGCGCATCGTCGGTGCGACCCTCGTGGCGATGGGCGCCTACGTGTTGTACCAGGCAGCCCGGGGTCGTCCCGCTCGGAGCCGCGTCCACTTGCTGCAGACCGCGCTGCAAAGGCTGCGCGAGCGGCTTCGGCCGCGAGTCGACATCGAGCACGAACACGAGCACACCCACGGCTCCCCCGCCGACCATGGTCACCGGCACGTCGCTCCGGGTGACGCGACCCTCGTCGCCGGTGGGAAGACCCCCGTCGTCACGGCGCATCGCCACCGCCACCAGCACGTCGGTCTCGCGGCCCCCTACCGGATCTCCACCATCGTCGCCGTCGGCGCCGTCCACGGCATCGGCGCCGAGACGCCCACGCAGGTGCTCGCACTCGGCGCCGGCGCCTGGGCGCTGGCGCCGTTCGTCTTCGGGCTGGTCGTCGGGAACACGATCGTGTCGGGCATCGCGACCGGCGCCCTGACCGCCCGGCGGCTGCGCCTGTGCAACGCGGTGGTCGCGCTCTTCAGCATCGGGATCGGAGTTCTTGCACTCCTCGGGACCGCGCCGGTGCTCGTCTGGTGACGCGCTCCGGTCCGTCGTTCCCGCGTCGTAGGCTCCGGGGATGGCCGAGGCGCAGGCCGAATGGGTGGTGGGGATCCCCGCGCCGCCGCTGCGACCGTTCGTCGAGCGGTACTGCGGGTACCGGATGACCGGGTATTCCTCCGGCCTCCACCGCGGCCTGCCGTCGCCGCACATGACCTTCATCGTGAGCATCGGGCCCGACATCGACGTCGTCGCGCAGACGAACCCGACCCAGGCCCCGCAGCGCTACGGCTGCGTGCTCGGCGGGCTCCAGTCCTGCTCGGCGCTGATCTCCCACGACGGCAACCAGGAAGGCGTCGCCATCGAGCTCACGCCCCTCGGGAGCAGGGTCCTCTTCGGCATGCCAGCCCGCGAGCTCTGGGACCTCTCCCTCGAGCTCGCCGACGTCATCGGGCCGACCGGCCGCGAGCTGTGGGAGCAACTCCAGCAAACGGACCGGTGGGAAGACCGCTTTGCCGTGTGCGACCGCGTGCTGGCCCCGCGCACCGGCGCCGACGAAACGGCACCCGAGCTGCGGTTCTCCTGGGAGGCGCTCATCACCTCCGGAGGCGACGTCTCCGTGCACGAGCTCGCGGCGGAGACGGGATGGAGCCGCCAGCACCTGGGGCGGCGGTTCCGCGACGAGTTCGGGCTGGCACCGAAGCTCGCGGCGCGAGTCGTGCGCTTCGATCGAGCCCGCCGGATGCTGCAGGCGGTCCCACCGTTCGTGTCGATCAGCCAGGTCGCGGCGGCGTGCGGGTACTACGACCACGCCCACCTCGACCGGGACTTCGCCGATCTTGCGGGCTGCACCCCGACCGAGCTGCTCGCCGAAGACCTTCCATCCTTCCAAGACAGCGAGCGGCCCGAGGGTCCATGCTGACGGCATGAGCAGTCGCGCGGCAATGATCTGGCCCGTCCTCACCTACCGCGACGCCCGGGGCGCGATCGCGTTCCTCACCACCGCCTTCGGCTTCACCGAGGGCGGGGTGTACGCCCGCGACGACGACCCGTCGATCATCGAACACGCCGAGCTGCGCTGGCCGCTCGGCGGCGGGGTGATGTTCGGCACCGCCGGCAAGGACGACGGTCCCTTCGGGGCGCGGGTGCCCGGAAACGACTCGGTCTACGTCGTCTGCGACGACCCCGACGGGCTCTTCGACCGGGCCGTCGCCGCCGGCGCCGAGGTGGTGCGCGGCCTCGCCGACGAGGACTACGGCTCGCGGGGTTTCAGCGTCCGCGACCCGGAGGGGAACCTCTGGAGCTTCGGCACCTACCGCGGCGAGTAGTAGCACCACTCGTTTCGGCGTCGCTGACGTACGTATGTTGTAGCGCAGCGACGCCAGGACCTCTGAGGGGGATGCATGGAACCGGTCAAGATCGGCTGGCTCGGCTCGGCGCTCGACGGGCCCGGTGGTGGCTACGACCGGATCCACCGCCTCGCGTTCGATGAAGCGATCGAGAACGGCGTGCTGAGCCGCGGGTACGAATTCGTCATCCATCCCGAGAACGGCCTTCCCCAGGGATCGGCGAAGAACGCGATCGACGGGTTCAAGTACCTCGTCGACGAGGGCTGCATCGGCGTCGCCGGGGCGTACAGCTCCGACAACGCCATGGTCGTGGGGCCCTACGCCAACGAGCTGCAGGTCCCACTCGTCAGTTGGTGCGGCACCGAGCGGTACTTCGGCGACTACTGCTTCCGGCTCGGCAACGGCGACTGCGGCGGCGACGCCACCCTCGTCGTGGGTTGGCTGAAGAGGCACGGCTACGAACGGGTGGCGGTGTTGAGCGAGGTCTCCCCGAACGGCGAGGAGTACTTCCGGTACTTCCGTCAAGAGTGCCGCCGGCGGGGGGTGTCGATCGCCGCGGTGGAGACCGTGAGTCAGTCACCGCCCGACCTCGCCGCCAACCTCGCCAGCCTGCGCCGCGCCGAGGCCGACGCGCTCGTGTACATGGGCTACGGCGTGATCGCCGCCAACGGACTGCTACGTGACGGCCTCGACAAGCTGGGCTGGGACCCGCCGCGCATCATGGGCACCTCGTTCATGTTCTACCTGATGGGGTTCGACAAGTTCGAGGGTTGGGTGGGCATCGACCAGCTCTGCCCGCAGAACCCGCTCGCCGAGTCGTTCCGCCGCCGGTACGTCGAGCGTTACGGCGAGGACCCGCCGATGTGGCCGAACGCCATCCCCGTGCTCGCCTACGACACCGCGCGTCTCCTGGTCGAGGGCCTCCACCGTGCGCCGGTGCTCACGGGCTGGGGCCTCAAAGCGGGCTTGGAGCAGATCCGCTTCATGCCGAGCAGCACGGGCGGGCCGCAGACGCACATCGCCGGCGGGCCGCACGACCACCAGCTGTTCAAGGGCGACTGGCTCCTGTACGGCCGCGTCGAGAACGGGAAGCTCGAGTTCGAAGGGCTCTTCGAGCCCTGGGAATAGTCGACGACCCTTCCATCCTTCCAAGACGACCAGGGCTCGAACGGTCATAACCGGCGCGATGAGTTTGGTCGCTCCACGCCGTCAGACCACCGAAGCCGATCCCCCCGAATCGGAGGTTCCCGTGTTCGCACGACTCGGCCCCTGGTGCCACGACCGCCGCAAGCTCGTCCTGGGCACGTGGATCGTGATCCTGCTGGTCGGCGGCGCGATCGCAGGCTCGGTCGGCGGTTCGTTCCGCGACGAGTTCAACCTGCCCGACGTCGAGTCGAAGGCCGGCTTCGACATCCTCGACGACGAGTTCGGCGGCGAGGGCACCGGCCAGGTGGGCACGATCGTGTTCCGGGCCGAGCGGGGGATCGACGACCCCGAGGTCCGAGAGCCGATGCAGGCCCTCTTCGACGAGATCGCCGCGGTCGACGACGTCGTCCGCGTAGAGAGCCCCTACGCCGACGGGGGCGACGAGCTGATCGCCTCCACCGGTGAAGACGCCGGCAAGATCGCCTACGCGAAGGTGGAGCTACCCGACGACATCTCGTTCCCCCGCGCCGGGGAGATCCGCGACCGGATCCTCGAGGACGCACCCACCATCGACGGCGTCCGCATCGAGCTGGGCGGGTTCATCTTCGCCGATTTCGAGGAGCCGTCGTCGGAGATCCTCGGGTTGGGCTTCGCGATCATGATCTTGATCGTCGCCTTCGGGTCGGTGCTCGCGATGGGGCTCCCCGTCGGCGTGGCGCTGTTCGGCATCGGCCTGGGCACCAGCATCATCGTGTTGCTGAGCAGCGTGCTGACCATCCCCGACTTCGCCACGTTCCTCGGCGTGATGATCGGCCTCGGAGTCGGCATCGATTACGCGCTGCTGATCGTGACCCGCTACCGCGAGCAGCTCCACGCCGGGCACACCGTGCGCGAGTCGGTCACGATCGCCATCGACACCGCCGGCCGCTCGGTGCTGTTCGCCGGCACGACGGTGGTGATCTCGCTGCTCGGCATGCTGCTGATGGGCGTCACCTTCGTCCAGGGTCTCGCCGTCGGCGCCGCATCCGTGGTCGCCGTCACCGTGGCCGCGTCCCTCACGCTGGTGCCGGCCCTCCTCGGCTTCGCCGGGGAGCGAATCGAGCTCACCCGGTGGCGCGGGCTGATCGCGGCCGGGCTCGCCGCCATCGCGCTCGTGGGCGTCGGCCTCGGGATCACGCCGCTCATGCTCGGCATCCCGCTCGCCGTGGTCGTGCTGATCGCGGGCTTCTTCGTGCGACCCCTCGAGCGCGAGGTGGCGCACCGGCCACCCAAGCCGCGCCGCCAGACGCTCGCCTACCGCTGGAGCCGGGTCATCCAGCACCGCCCCTGGACCGCCGCTGTCGCCGGTGCCGCCGTGCTGCTCGTGCTCGCCCTGCCCGTCCTCAGCCTCCGGCTGGGGTTCTCCGACGAGAGCAACTTCGCCGAGGACACCACCACCAAGCAGGCATACGACCTGCTGGTGGAGGGCTTCGGCCCCGGCTTCAACGGGCCGTTGCTCCTCGTCGCCGAGATGCCCGAGGGCGCCGACGCGGCCGACCTCGCCGCCGTCGAAGACGCGGCCGCCGCGGACCCGGGTGTCGAGTTCGTCTCGCCGGCTCAGCCCAACGACCCCGACCAGCCCACGGCGGTGATGTGGAACCTGGTGCCGACCAGCGGACCTCAGGAGGAGGCCACCACCGATCTCGTTGATCGGTTGCGCGACGACGTGCTCCCACCGGCGGAGGCCGCCGCCGGCGTCGACGTCGCCGTCACCGGAACGGTGGCCGTGAACGTCGACTTCTCCGACTACCTCGCGTCGCGGCTGCCCTACTTCTTCACCGCCGTGCTGGCGGTGTCGTTCCTGCTGCTCATGGTCGTGTTCCGGTCGCTGCTCGTTCCGCTCAAGGCGGTGATCATGAATCTGCTGTCGATCGGCGCCGCCTACGGCGTGGCGGTCGCCCTCTTCCAGTGGGGTTGGCTGAGCGACGTCACGGGGGTGGAGCCGGCTCCGATCGAGCCGTGGATCCCGATGATGCTCTTCGCCATCGTGTTCGGCCTGTCGATGGACTACGAGGTGTTCCTGCTCTCCCGGGTTCGGGAGGAGTGGCACCGCACGGGCGACAGCCGCACGTCGGTCGCCGACGGGCTTGCGGCCACGGCCAAGGTCATCACCGCCGCAGCCGCGATCATGGTCGTCGTCTTCGGCAGCTTCCTGCTCGAGAACGACCGGGTCGTGAAGCTCATGGGCACCGGGCTGGCGACCGCGATCCTGTTCGACGCCACCATCGTCCGCCTGCTCCTCGTGCCCGCCACCATGGAGCTCCTCGGCGACCGGAACTGGTGGCTCCCCCGCTGGCTCGACCGGCTGCTGCCCAACATCGACGTCGAGGGCCATCCCGACCCGACCCCGCCCGAAGGCGAACCCGAAGACGAGAGCCTCCCGGAGCTCGAACCCGCGTAGTGCAACGAGCCGGGCGACCGGCGACCTCGTCGGTGAAGACTGGGGTGGTGACGACCCCGGCATCGACGAGCGGCGGCCCGGCTCCGGCGGCGGCTCGGGAGGCGGTGCGCGCCGAGCTGCGGGTATGGCTCGCCGAACGGTGGGATCCCGAGCTCGCCCTGGTCGAGTGGCGCACCCGGTTGGTCGCCGCCGGGTGGGCGGCACCGTCGTGGCCCCGGCGCTGGCACGGGCGCGGGCTCCCGGCATGGGCCGACGACGTCGTCACCGAGGAGCTCCACGCGCACGGAGCCGTCGGTCCGCCCGTCGGCGTGGCGACGGGGCTGGCGGCCCCGACGATCCTCGAGCACGGCCCCGACACCCTGCGCGACCGATTCCTGCACCCGATCCTCACCGGGCGGGAGACCTGGTGCCAGCTCTTCAGCGAGCCCGGCGCCGGATCCGATCTCGCCGGCCTGACGACGCGCGCGGAGCTCGACGGCGACGAGTGGGTGGTGACCGGTCAGAAGGTGTGGAACACGAGCGCCCACCATGCCGACTTCGGGCTCCTCGTGGCCCGCTCCGACTGGGGCGCCCCGAAGCACCGGGGTCTCACGTACCTCGCGATCCCGATGCGCCAGCCCGGGGTCGTGGTACGGCCGCTCCGCCAGATGAACGGCCACGCCTCGTTCAACGAGGTGTTCCTCGTCGACGCCCGGGTGCCGAGCGATCATGTGATCGGCGAGGTCGGCAACGGCTGGGCCGTCGCCCGAACCACGCTCGCCCACGAGCGCCGGTTCGGCGGGCTGCGCCCGGCGTCGTACGGCTCGGCGTCGGGCCGAGCGCTCGACGAGGCCCGCGCAGAAGTGCTGGAGCACTTCGCTCCCTACGTCTGGTACCCGCAGCGGGCTGGACGCGTCGACCTGCTCGTCGAGCGCGCCCGTGCGCTCGGCTGCCACGGTGATCGTGTCGTGCGGCAGGAGGTCGCGCGCGTCCTGACGCTGCAGGCCGTCAGCGGTTGGACGGCCGAACGCGCCCGTGCCAACCGCGCCGCCGGCCGCCAGCCGGGACCGGAGGGCTCGATCGGGAAGCTCGCGCTGAGCGTCGTCGCACGCGCGGCGGCGCGCACCCACTCGCTCATCGCGGGCGCGACGGCGATGGTGGCGGGTACCGACGCCCCGCTCGACGGCATCGTCACGGAGGTGCTCCTCTCGGTGCCGGCCCAGTCCATTGCCGGTGGCACCGACGAGATCCAGCGGAACATCCTCGGTGAGCGGATGCTCGGTCTCCCTCGTGAGCCCGACGACGACGCCGACCGGCCGTTCCGCGATCTGCCGCGCAACGGTTGACCGTGGTCTGGGCGGTTAGGCCGCGGTGCCGAGCGCCTCGTCGATCCAGGCCTGCAGGGCGTCGGTACCCCGCGCCCCCACGGTGCGGCCGACGAGCCGGCCGTCGCGGAACAGCAGCAGCGTGGGGATGCCCTGCACGCCGAAGCGAGCCGAGACGCCGGGGTGCTCGTCGACGTTGACCTTCACCAGCTTGATGCGACCCCTCCGGCGGCGCGCGACCTCTTCGAGGGCGGGCGAGATCGTCCGGCACGGGCCGCACCACGGGGCCCACAGGTCTACGACCACCGGCAGGCGAGAGTGCTCCACGACCTCGGTGAAGTCGGACTCGCCCGCCTCGGCGATCCAGGGCAGGTCCTGCTTGCAGCCAGCACACCGGGGCCGGCCGGGCGCAGCCGCGGGGACCCGGTTCTTCTTCCCGCAGTTCGGGCACTCGACGATCACGAGCCCCATTGTGGCTGCACGGGCGGGGTCGGGGTCGCGGGCGTCAGCCTACGGAGACGGGCTCCCGAGGAACCCGATCCAGTGGGCGTCGGTGTCCGAGACCGCGAGCTGCATGCCTCCCAGCGCGATCTCCCCCGGACCGGTGGGCTCGTACCCGCCGATCACGTGGCACATGTCGTGGGCGACGAACACCGCCGGCGAGTGGAAGCATCGTCGCTCAGAGGTCACCGAGCTCGAGATGGTGGGGGAAGTCGAACGCGTCGACGGTCGCGCCGTCGGCAGAGGGCCGGGCGAGCGAGTGGTAGCGCCGGTGCGCGAACCGCCACCGACCGTCGTGGCGGCGGTAGCGGTCGTGGTACACGCCGAAGGCGTTGTTCCACCGCCGCGTCTCGCGCTCGGTGCGGAGCTCACACATGTACAGCCGGGCGGTGGCGTCGTCGTTCCCGCCGGCACCGGTCTCGATGCGCGTATTGAGCGTGACGAACTCGAAGAAGTCGAACTGCTCGATGGCGCCGGCGATGAACGCGCCGAGCTCGTGAGGCCCGTCGAACCGGAACAGGTCGCCCTGGCGGGTGTCGAGCTCGACGACGCACTCGGGGACGAAGAGCTCTCCCAGCTCCTGCCAGGCCCGGCGCGTGACCACATCGGCGTACGCGTCCTGGAGGCGGCGGATCGCGACGTAGTCCATCGTCTCGGCGATCGCGACCGGATCGAGCGCGGCGTCGGTCACGGCGCAAGGATGGCAGGTTCGCGCTGTCGGTGGCGGCATCTGCGCCGTCTGTGTCGCGATGTGACGAAGGTCCCCCGCTTCGCGGTCCCCCGACCGTGGGCGTGGCCGCCTGATCCCGGGAGGCTGGCATGCGTACGAACACATCGAACCCCTTGGGGGTGGACAGGAATGAGTATCGAAGCGGAAGACCGGCTCGCCGCGCCGGCGGGGGTGCCGAGGCCTCCCTGGTACGCCCAGCGAGTCACGATGATCCTGGCCGCGGTCGCGGCGGGTATCGGCGTGATCCTGATCGTCGTCGGAGCTGTCACCTTCATGGGAGCCTCGAGCACCCGTGACGACGCCGACGACCTCCAGGCCCAGGCGGAAACGGTCGAGAGCCAGGCGGACGCCACGCGTGACGCGGCGGCCACCTTGCCCGAGTTGACCAGCGACCTCAACCGCCGGACCGACGACTTGATGGCGAGCGCCGACGCACAGGTGGTGCTGTTCAATAACTTCCTCGCCTGCCTCGACGCGGCTCCCCGCGTCGTGCCGGATCCTGCGGTGTCGGCGTGCTTCGACCAGCACCTCGGGCCCATCGAAGCCGGCCTGGAAGCTCAGGTCGCAGCGGTGGAAGAGCTCGGAGTCGGGCTTGCCGAGGCCGAGGACGCAGTGGAGGAGGCCGGTCGTGACTGACGTGCAGGCAACCAAGCAGCAAGCGAAGGGCAAGCTCGCGATCGTGCTCGCCGCGGCAGCCGTGCTCGTCGTCGGCGTCGTCGTCCTGATCGTGGGGATGTCGTCGGCATCGAGCGCCGACGACGACAAGAGCAAGGCTCAAACGGAGCTCGACGCCGCTCGTGACGATCGCTCGGCCGCCACGGACGAGCTCGTTGCCGCGGTGGACGAAGTGATGCCGGGCATCGAGGAGGCACGGGAGACGATCCCGATCGCCGAGGAGCTCTGCGACTGCGACGGGCGCATCACCGACGTGCTCGACGACATGCGAGCCGCGGCGGCCAGCGGCAACGCTGATGCCATGAACGCGGCGACCGTCGACCTCGAGACCGAGATCGACGCTGCCAACGAGGCACTCGACCGTCTGCGCGACGCCACGGGCTGAGCGA
>DASUUL010000071.1:0-6709 GCA_036374115.1 Acidimicrobiia bacterium
TCGACGAACGCGAAGAACAGCAACGTCACCGCCATCTGGCGAGCGCACCGCCGGGGCGCGCTCATGGCCAACCCGTGCTACACGCAGATCCACCCCACGTGCATCCCGGCGAGCGAAGACTTCCAGTCGAAGCTCACGCTCATGAGCGAGTCGCTGCGCAACGACGGCCGGGTGTGGGTGCCCAAGGAGTTCGGCGACGAGCGCTCCCCCGACCAGATCCCCGAGAGCGACCGCGACTACTTCCTCGAGCGCCGCTACCCCGCGTTCGGCAACCTCGTGCCCCGCGACGTGGCGTCGCGGGCGGCCAAGCGCGAGGTCGACGCCGGCCGGGGCGTGGGGCCACGCAAGAACGGCGTGTACCTCGACTTCGGCGATTCGATCGCCCGCCTCGGCCGCGACGTGATCGGCGAGCGCTACGGGAACCTCTTCCAGATGTACGAGCGCATCACCGCCGAGGACCCCAACGACGTGCCGATGCGGATCTACCCAGCCGTCCACTACACGATGGGCGGCCTGTGGGTCGATTACGACCTCATGAGCACGATCCCCGGTCTGTACGTGCTGGGCGAGGCGAACTTCTCCGACCACGGCGCCAACCGGCTCGGCGCCAGCGCGCTCATGCAGGGCCTGGCCGACGGCTACTTCGTGCTGCCCGCCACGATCGGCAACTACCTCGCGCCCCAACTGGGCGAGCGGCCGGTGCCCACCGACCACGAGGCGTTCCGCGCCGCCGAGCAGGGCGTCGCCGAGCAGGTGCGGGCGCTCATCGCCGTCAACGGGAAGCGCTCGGTCGACTGGTTCCACCGGGAGCTCGGCAAGATCCTGTGGGACAACTGCGGGATGGAGCGCAGCGCCGCCAGCCTCGACAAGGCACTGGGCGAGATCCCGGCGCTGCGCGACGAGTTCCACCAGGACGTGCGAGTGCTGGGCGAGCACGAGACGCTCAACCAGTCGCTCGAGAAGGCAGGGCGGGTCGCCGACTACTTCGAGTTCGCCGAGCTGCTGTGCGTCGACGCCCGCCACCGCGAGGAGAGCTGCGGCGGGCACTTCCGCGTCGAGCACCAGACCGACGAAGGCGAGGCGCTGCGCGACGACGACGACTTCGCCTACGTCGCCGCGTGGGAGTTCACCGGCGTGGGGAACCCGCCCGAGCTCCACAAGGAGCAGCTCGAGTTCGAGTACGTGCACCTGGCACAGAGGAGCTACAAGTGAAGGTCACCGTCCGGGTGTGGCGGCAAGCCGGTCCCGACGCACCCGGGAGCTTCGAGGAGCACGACGTCGACGACGTCAGCCCCGACATGTCGTTCCTGGAGCTCTTCGACGTCCTGAACGAGGGCCTCGTCGAGGGAGGTAGGGAGCCGGTGGCCTTCGACCACGACTGCCGCGAGGGAATCTGCGGGTCGTGCTCGATGATGATCAACGGCCAGGCGCACGGTCCTGAGAGGGGCACCGCCACCTGCCAGCTGCACATGCGCAAGTTCGACGACGGCGCCACCATCACGGTGGAGCCGTGGCGGGCGGCCGCCTTCCCCGTGCTGCGCGACCTGATCGTCGACCGCGGTGCGCTCGACCGGATCATCGAGGCGGGCGGCTACATCACCGCGCCCACCGGCAGCGCGCCGGAGGCGAACCTCACGCTGGTACCGAAGGAGGCGTCCGACGCCGCCATGGACGCCGCCGCCTGCATCGGCTGCGCCGCCTGCGTGGCCGCGTGCCCCAACGGCGCCGCCCAGCTGTTCACCGCGGCCAAGGTCGCCCACCTCGGCCTGCTCCCCCAGGGCCAGCCCGAGCGCTACTCGCGTGTGGTGGCGATGGTCGACGAGATGGAGGAGCGCTTCGGGAGCTGCACGAACATGGGCGAGTGCGAAGCCGCCTGCCCGAAGGAGATCTCGATCGACTTCATCGCCATGATGAACCGCGACTACGTCAAGGCCAAGTTCAAGAACCGCCGACTCGCCGGCCAGCGCCACTGACCCCCTCGATGCGTTCGTTGTGCGTGATTATTGCGCACGATGCACGCATCTATGTGGGGGCGGGGAAGTGGATGTATTCGTCGATGATGGTCTCGGCGAGGTCGCGTGATTGGGGGACGTCGCCGGTGATGCGGCCCCGGTCGCGCAGGTCGGCCACGAGGCGGGCGAGGATCCAGTCGAGCTCGAGGTCGTCGCTGTGGGCGCGCCAGGCGTCGCGCTCGGCGTCGTCGGCGAAGCAGTAGGCCTTCCACGAGATCGAGAAGCGCAGCTCGTCCCACCGGTAGCGGGCGACGACGTCGTCACCGGCCCGCACCGACCACCGCTCCTCACCGTCGAAGACCAGGTGCATGCCGGGCCTGAGGTCGGGCAGGTCACCGGAGGGTCCGTCGCCGGTCGGGAAGGCGATCGGGTCGACGCCGTGGAACACGCTGTCGGTGTCGACGACGATGGCGGTGTTGAACGCGACCTCGTGGGCCACGGGCTCACCGGCGGGGCCGTCGGGGTAGAACGCGAACTCGCCGCCCTTGCAGTCGTGGAACCAGGCGACCCCCGTGGCGATGGGCATCCGCCAGTCCTCGAACAGGCCGGAGTGGCGCATGGCGACCAGCAGCCACTGGGGATGCAGCTTGCGGTTCACCCCCCGGAACTCGGGCACGTCGGTGTGCAGCGCGAGCTCCTGGCCGGGGACCATGAGATTGGCGAACACGATCGCGGGCTCGACGACCGGGCGCCCGTGGATCGAACGGGCGGCGTCGACGAAACCCTCGTGGAACAGGAACGGCTCGACGCCGGCGATGAGCGGTTCGGTGCCGTAGGCGTACTCCTCGCGGAAGTAGTTGGTGCGGGCGGCCAGACGGGCCGGCGAGTCGAGCCGGCCGTGGCGCCCACCCGAGCGCACGTAGTTCAACACCGCGTCGTGGCGCTGGGTGAGGCCCCGGCCGATCTCGGACTCGACGTTCTCCTGCGAGTACATGCCGTAGCGACCAAACCGCTCGCACACCTCGACCATCGCGGCGGCGTCGCGATCGTCGCCGAAGAGCGGGTCGAAGAGCACGTACTCGTGGTGCATCAGCCCTCCGTCACGTCCCGCACGTCGAGGTTGCGGAACGTCGGCGGGCCGTCGGCGAGCGCCTGCATCTTCTCAGCGAGCTGCGCGGTCTCGGGGAGATCGTTGTTCTTCATCGCCTCCTCGTACGACGGGAACTCCACGATCGTCACGTACGTACCGGGACGGTCACGGTCCTCGCACTCGAGCACGCGCCCGGTCGTGCGCCTCCCCGCGGTGGCCTCCTGGTACTCGTCGGCGGCCTTCTGCATCTCCTCGAACTTCGACGTCTGGTACTCGATCACCTGGACGAACTTGCCCATCACGTTCCCTCCTGCCGAAACCGGTTGCTGCCGTGGGCCTAGCGGGGATCGTACGCCGGTCAGGTGCGGGCGACCATCGCCCGGAGATCGTCGGCGAAGTCGGCGAACTCGGCCTCCCGCTGGTCGTGCTCCTCGATCCGCAGGATGGCCGACGGGTGGATGGTGCCGGTGGCCAGCACGCCCGACGGCAACTCGACGAACTCGCCCCGCTGCTTCGTGACTCGCCACTTGCTCCCGAACACGGCCTGCCCGGCGGTGGCGCCGAGGGCGCCGAGCACCGTGGGCTGCACGAGGGCCAGCTCGCGCTCCCACCACACCCGGCAGGCGCCGATCTCGGCGGCGGTGGGCTTCTGGTGCAGGCGCACCTTGCCCGCGGGCCGCCACTTGAAGTGCTTCACGACGTTGGTGACGTACACCTCGTCACGGTCGATGCCCGCTTCCGCGAGGGCGCGGTCGAGCAGCTTCCCCGCCGGCCCGACGAAGGGGTGGCCCTCGATGTCCTCCTTGTCGCCCGGGACCTCGCCCATGAGCATGAGCGGCGCGCCCTGGGGCCCTTCGCCGAAGACGGTCTGGGTGGCGCGCTTGTAGAGGTCGCAGCGGGTGCACCCCGCCGCCTCCTCGGCGACCTCGGCGAGCGACGGCAGCTTCGCCTCCTCCGGGAAGAGGCTGCGATCACCGGTCATGCGCGCGTCCTACCCGGCTCGCGAACGGAGGAACCGATCGTACGCCCGGGCACCGGGCCCTAACCTCGACCACATGCAGGAGCACTCGTTCTCGGTCGTGGTGGACGCGCCACCGGCGGAGGTGTGGGAGGTGTTCTGGTACCGGGGCGACGACCGGCCCCAGGGCAAGATCGGCACGATCGAGATCCTCCACCCCGGTGACGAGACCGGCGAGGGGCTCGTGCGGCACTGCACGTTCCCGGTGCCCCGGTTCCTGCTCTCGGGTGGCGTGGGCCAGTCGTGGGAGTGGTTGACCGAGGTGAAGCCGTACGAGTCGTGGCGCTACGACGCCATCGGGAAGCCGTTGTGGTCGCGGGCCGAGGGCTTCACCCGCCTCGAGGACCTCGGCGGCGGGCGCACCCGCATCCACTTCACCGAGCGCTACGAGACGTTCAACCCGTGGATGCGCCGCCTCGGCCTCGAGCGCTACGTGCACCATCGCATCTCCCGCGACAACGACACCATCCTCGCCGCCATCGAGGGCGGCGTGCGCTGGCACCGCCGGCGCCGGGCGCGCCGGGAGACGGGAACCGGGGGCGACGCCGCCACGTCCAACTCCACGTGAACCTGCGCCGAGCTCTGCCCCGCGGACTCGCGGCCACGCTCGTCGCCGCCCTCGCACTCGCGCCGGCCTGCGGCGACGACGACGATTCGACGACCGGCACCACGGGAGGCGGCGGCGGCACCATCGCGCACCCCACGGGGGCCGACGAGCTCGTGTTCCGGGTCGACACGCGCGGCGGGCTGGTCGGGCCGTCGCTCGCGGCCGTCCCCCAGATCAGCGTGTACGGCGACGGCCGCGTAATCGTGATCGGCCCCACGACGCTCGAGTATCCGGGCGCGGCGTTGCCGAACCTCCAGCAGGGCACCCTGTCGGACGCCGAGCTCCAGGCCCTGCTGCGCGCCGCCGACGCCGCCGGGCTCCTCGCCGCCGACCCGCCCGACTACGGCGACCCGCCGGTCACCGACCTGCCCACCACCGAGGTGACCGTGAACGCCGCCGGCGTGCAGCGCACGGTGAACGTGTACGCCCTCGAGTTCGACGACGCCGACGAGAGCCTCGAGCCCGACCAGCGCGACGCGCGCCGGCGGCTGCGGGAGGTGCTGGCCCTCGTCGACGCCGACGTCGCCACCGAGAGCTACCGGGCCGCCGCGGTGGCGGTGTTCGTGGAGCCGTACGACCCCGTCGCCGGCGCCGACGCCGATGTCGGGCCGTACCCCTGGCCGCTCGGCGACCTCGCCGGTGTGGGTGAGCCCGTGGCGGGCTTCGGCGACGCCCGCTGCTTCGTGGTGGAGGGTGGCGACGCCCGGACGGTGCTCGACGCCGCCGCCATGGCGCGCGAGGGCGGCCCGTGGACGGCGGCGGGCGTCGAGTACGAGCTGCGGTTCCGACCCCTGCTCCCGAACGAGTCGAGCTGCGACGACCTCGTGCCCGCGCAGACGGGGGGCGCGTAGCGCGTAGGGTGCGCGCATGACGAACACACCGCCGCCCGCTCCCGCGCCGCCGGTCGTGCCGCCCGCGGAGCGGGTCCGGCTCGCCTACCAGTCGCGCCCCAACAGCGACTACATCTTCGTGCAGCCCGGCCTGGTGATCTTCCTCACGATCATCACGTTCGGGATCTACGGCTACTTCGTCTTCTACCAGCTGTTCCGGCGCATGCGTGACCACAACCAGCGCCGCCTCGACCTGCTGGAGGGCGCGACCGAGTTCGCGTGGGGCCAGGCGACCGAGCGCGGCGTCGCCGAGGAACTCCGCCCCAACTTCGAGCGCGTCGCCGCGCAGCTGCAGGTGATGCGGGGCATGACGACCGACTTCCGCGACCCCGCGATCTGGATCGTGATCCTCATCGTCGCCGGCGGCATCGGCCACGTCGTGGGCGCCTACTTCCTCGACGGCGACCTCATCAAGCACGACCAGGCCTCGGGCGCGGTCGAGGCGGAGCTGGCGGTGATCTTCGGGCGCCTGGGCGAGACCGTCCCGGCGCCCGACCCGGGCCGGGTGAAGGGCCCGCACAACTACGTCGGGCGGATCGTGGCCACCATCTTCACCTGCGGGATCTACCTGCTCTGGTGGCAGTACAACCTGATGGTCGACGGGAACCGCAGCTTCGAGGCGCAGTGGCCCACGGAGGACGCGATCGCGGGCGCGGTGTACCGGCTCAGCGGGGCGGCGTCGGCCTAATCGCCGGCACCCTCGGCATCGTCGGCGACGCCGAGCTCCTGCTCGAAGGTCTCGAGGTCGGACACGATGCGGTCGACGTCGGCCTGGGCGCGTGAGATGCGCGCCCGGCACGTCTTGATGAGCTCGCTGGCGCGCCGGACGCGCTCGGCGAGCACGTCGACGTCGAGGTGGTCACCCTCGAGCTCGCCGAGGATGTCTTCCAGCTCGGCCATCGCCTCGGCGTAGCCGGGCCCGTCGTCGCTCACGCGTCCGTGTCCTCCTCCGGTTCGGGCCGGTCGGTGCTCGCGGCGGGCGGCAGCACGGCCTCGATCCGGCTGGTGATGCTCCCACGGGCGAGCTCGGTGTGCAGCACCGCGTCGGGCCGGAGCCCGTCGATCCCCTTGCGGACGTGCCCGTTCTCGTCGCGGGTGATCGAGTAGCCCCGCTCGAGCACCCGGTGCGGGTCGAGGGCCCGCAGCCGGGCC
>DASUUL010000072.1:0-3279 GCA_036374115.1 Acidimicrobiia bacterium
CCGTTGCCGGTGCCGCCGACCGCGCACGTCCGCTACGTCGACCGGATGCCCGTCGACGAGCAGCTCCGCCACTACCCCGAGCTCGGGGGTGTCCCGCTCGCCCCGGTCGACCTGATCGCCAGTGCCGACGACCTCTCCGTCCTCCCGGACGCATCCGTCGACTTTGTCATCGCGAACCATCTGCTCGAGCACGTCGAGGATCCCATCGCGGCGCTCTGCGAGTTCGAACGGGTGCTCCGACCCCGCGGCGTTGTGTACCTCGCGCTCCCCGACCACCGAACGACGTTCGACCGCGACCGCGAGCTCACGACGGTCGAGCACCTCCTGCGGGAGCACGCGGAGGGCACCGCGGCCACGCGGCGCGACCACTATCTCGACTGGGCCCGCAACGTCGACCGGGCAAGGCCCGAAGACGTCGAGCGCCATGCCGATCGCCTCATGAGCGACCGTTACAGCATCCACTTCCACTGCTGGAACCCCGATACCTTCCTCGACTTCTTCGTGGCGGCCCGCCGGCAGGCGACCCTCGACTTCTCGGTGGCGGCGTTCGCGCCGCCCGAGGGTCCGGCCGACCCCGAGTTCATCCTCATCCTGGTCAAGGGCCGCTCGGGGGTGCCCCCCTCGCCCCCGGCTCCCGCAGGCCGTCCGCGCTGGCGGCAGCGACTCGCGGCCGGCCCTCTCGGGCCGCCGCTGCGGGCGGTCAGGCGGAGGCTGGTGGCGACATGGACGAAGTTGCGCCACCGACCGTCGGCAGGCCCGGCAGCCCGTCGATGCTGAGCGCGTTCCTCTCGGATCGGTAGGCCACCAGGCCGTCGGCGCCGCGCGCTCCGGCCCACTCGACGAGGCGGGACCGCTCGCCCGCGTAGGTCATCAGCGGCACGCCGTAGCCGCACGACGTCGAGATGCGATCGAGGCTCACGCGGATGACGGAGCGAGCCCCGGGGAGGGCGCGGAACCGCCCGAGCAGCGCGTCGGCCTCGCGCCCGCCTGTGGGGAGCACCTCACCCGCGCCGTACAGCCTCACGATGTTGGGCGTGCCCTCGAACGCGCAGAACATGAGCGTGATGCGCCCGTTGTCGCGGAGGTGGGCGATGGTCTCGACCCCGCTCCCGGTGAGATCGAGATAGGCGACGGTACGAGGACCGAGCACGCGGAACGAGTCGAGGCCCTTGGGCGAGACGTTCACGTGCCCGTCGGCCGGCGCGGTGGCCACGAAGAACACGGGCTGCGCTTCGAGGAACGCGGCGAGCTCGTCGGAGATGGCGTCGAGGACCCGGCCCATTGCGCGGGGCTCTACGGGAGCGACGCCGCGACCCGGGGCGGGGTCTCGGTGGCGGCGTCGACCGCCTGGCGGGCGTGGTAGCTGGAGCGGACGAGCGGTCCGGCTTCGACGTGGGCGAAGCCGAGCCCTTCGGCGTAGGCACCCAAGGCCGCGAACTCGTCCGGGCTCCACCACTTCACGACCGGCAGGTGCCGGGACGACGGGCGCAGGTACTGGCCGAGGGTGAGGATGTCGACGCCGACGGCCCGCAGGTCGGCGATCGCCCCCCGCAGCTCCTCCTCGCTCTCGCCCATCCCGAGGATGATCCCCGACTTCGTCGTCAAACCGGCGCCCTTGGCCCGCGCCAATACGGTCAGCGAGCGGGAGTACGCGGCCGACGGCCGGGCCGCCCGCTGCAGACGCGCCACCGTCTCGAGGTTGTGGTTCAGCACGTCGGGCCGGGCGCCGAAGATCGTGGCCAGGGCCTCGGGGTCGCCCTTGCAGTCGGGGATCAGCACCTCGACGCGCGTCATCGGCTTGCGCGCACGGATCGCCCGGATGGTGGCGGCGAAGATCGCCGCGCCCCCGTCGGCGACGTCGTCCCGGGCAACGCTCGTGACGACCGCGTGCGCGAGCCCGAGCTTCGCCACCGCGTCCGCGACCCGGTCGGGTTCGTCCTCGTCGAGTGCTTCGGGGTGGCGGGTGTCGACCAGGCAGAAGCCGCACGCCCGCGTGCAACGCTCCCCCAGGATCATGAACGTCGCCGTCTTGTCGGCCCAGCACTCGTAGATGTTCGGGCAGCCCGCCTCCTCGCAGACGGTGTTGAGCTCCAACGAGCGCATCAGCCGCTTCGTCTCGCGGTACCCGGGGCCCAGGTCGGCCCGCACCCGCATCCACTCGGGGCGCCGGAAGGCGGGGCCTTCGTCGGGAACCTCCACCCCCGCGTCCGCGAGCCGCCCGAGCAGCCGTACGGGCACCTCGTGCTGCTCGTTCGCCGCGGTGGCGTGCCCATTCGGGACCATCGCATCGCGGGTGAAGGCGGAAAGGTCGCTCGAGCGGGCGCGCCACACGACGTCTTGGCGCTCGACCTCGTCGTAGCCGAAGTGCTCTGCGAAACGCGCCGTCACCGCGTCGACCACTTCCTTCGTGGTCGGCGGCGACGACGGGACGAGCGCGGCGATGGACGTCACCCCCTTGTCGGAGATGCCGCAGGGGACGATGTGGTCGAACATGGTCATGTCGGGATCGACGTTGAGAGCGAAGCCGTGGCGCGTGCGGCCGCGCCGCACCCGCACGCCGATGGCGGCGATCTTCTCGTCACCGACCCACACGCCCGTGTATCGATCGGCGCGGTGCGCCTCGACTCCGAGGTCTCCGAGCGCGGCGATCAGCACGGCCTCGAGCCGGCGGACGTAGGCGACGACGTCGACCCGCCCGTCGCGCCATTCGGGCAGCGTCACGATCGGGTACCCGACGAGCTGGCCCGGTCCGTGGTAGGTGACGTCACCGCCACGGTCGGTGCGGACGAGGTCGGCGCCGACCGTGGCCGGCGCCACGAGCACGTGGGCGGGATCGGCCTGCGTGCCCAGCGTGTAGACGTGCGGGTGCTCGAGCAGCAGCAGGTAGTCGGAGGCGGCGTGGTCGAGCAGCGCCCGCTGGAGGTCGTCGCTCTCGCCGAAGGGGACCCGGCCCAGCCAGCGTGCGCGCAGGGCCGTCACCCGAGCTCGTCCTCCCAGTTGCGCGACTCGAGGCTCTCCTTCATCGCGTTGAGGAAGGTAGCCGCGTAGGCGCCGTCGAACGCGCGGTGGTCCCACGTGAGCGTGAGGAGGCCGACGTGGCGGATCGCGATGGTGGGGTCGCCGTCGGGACCTTCGATCACGACGGGACGCTTCCGCACGCTGTCGGTCGAGAGGATCGCCACCTGCGGCTGGTTGATGATCGGCAGGGTCATGTACGTGCCGTACGGGCCCGGGTTGGTGATCGTGAACGTGCCGCCCATCACGTCGTCGGGAAGCAGC
>DASUUL010000073.1:0-9954 GCA_036374115.1 Acidimicrobiia bacterium
GGCTCGCTGGGCGCTGCCCAGGTCGCTCGTGCTGATTCCGCCGAGTTCGCGGTGGACGAGATACGTGGTCATGGCGACTCCTCGCTCCGGGGTTCGTTCGAGCGAAGGTAAGTCCGCGGTCCGCGATCCCGCATCGGTCAGCACGCGTAAATCGGCCTAGCCTCCGGGTAACCGACGCGTAGGGGGACCGCCGGGATGGAGCTCTGGGCGACGCGCATCCCCGAGACGGGGACCGTCGAACGCCAGGCCCAACGGGCCGAGGAAGCCGGCTGGGACGGCATCACGTTCACCGACTCCCAGAACCTCGTCGGCGACCCCTTCGTCGCGGTGGCGCTCGCCTCCCGCGCCACGGAGCGTCTGCGCTTCGCGACCGGCGTGACCAACAGCTTCACGCGGCATCCGGCCGCGCTCGCCGGCGTGGCCGTCACCGTGCAGGAGGAGTCGGGTGGGCGCTTCGCCCTCGGGATCGGCCGAGGTGACACCGCCCTGTTCCACCTCGGGCGCAAGCCGATGCCGGTCGCCGAGTTCCGGGCGCTCGTCACCGACCTCCAGACGTATCTCTCGGGCGGCACCGTCGACTGCCGCGGCCACCCGAGCCGCCTGCGGTGGCTCGACCGCACCCGGCAGCCCAAGGTGCCGCTCGACATCGCGTCCTCGGGCCCGCGGGTGATCGACTTCGCCGCCCGCATCGCCGAGCGGGTGACGCTCGCAGTCGGAGCGGATCCCGAGCGCGTCTCGTGGGCGCTCGGGCTGGCGCGCAAGGCCGCCGCCGACGCCGGCCGCGACCCTGCCGACATCTCGTTCGGCGCGTTCGTCAACGTCGGCTGCCACCCCGATCTCGAGCGCGCCCGGGGGTTGATCGCCGGGGGTGTAGCGGCGTTCGCGCACTTCTCGTCGATGCCCGGGTCGACCGGCGCCGGCCTGCGCGACGACGACCGCGACCTCGTCGCCGAGGTCGGGCGCCGCTACGACAGCAACGAGCATCTGAGCAACCACGCCGCGCACAGCGAGGTGCTGGCGCCCGAGTTCGTCGACCGGTTCGCGGTGGTGGGCTCACCCGAGCGTTGCGTGGAGCGCCTCACCGAGCTGGCCGATCTCGGGGTCGAGCGCTTCGTCGTGACCGGCGCAACGCTCGGCGCCGACCGCGAGGATGCCCGTCTTGCCACCCGTCTCGTCACCGCCGAGGTGCTCCCGTCGCTGCGGCACGGAGCGCGGCGGTGATCGTCGCCGCTGTGACCAGGGGAGGATCCCGATGAGCACGACCGACACGCTGACCCCCCTCGAGCCGAGCTGCGAGTGGTCGAGCGACGAGATCGGCGACGGTTACGTCTTCCGGCTGAGCGACGAGCACCTCACCGAGCTCGACGCCGCTCTCGTCGTCGCCGAGGCCTCCGCCGACGACGTGCTCGACATCACGCGGGAGATTTTCCCGCTCCCCACGCTCGGCCCGGAGCTCGGCCGTCTCACCGCCGAGCTGGTCAACGGGCGAGGAGTGGTGCTCGTCCGCGGCCTTCCCGTCGAGCGCTACGGCAAGGATCGGGCCTCCGCGATCTACTGGGGCGTCGGCATGTATCTCGGTCGCCCGTGGCCCCAGAACGCCAAGGGTCATCTCCTCGGCGACGTCACCGACCAGGGCAAGCGACCCGACGACCCTACGTCGCGGGGCAACGAGATCGGCGGCGTGCCCTTCCCGTTCCACTCCGACGGCTCCCACCTCGTCGGCCTGTTCTGCCTCGATGCGGGCGCGCGCGGCGGTGCGAGCCTGGTGGCGAACGCGGTGAGCATCCACAACGAGCTCGTGCGGGCGGAGCCCGACGTCGCGGCGGAGCTCTACGCGCCGTTCCCCTACGACCTCCGGGGGGAACAGCCCCCGGGGGCCAAGCAGTGGTACCTGATGCCGGTCTTCAGCCGTCGGGGCGACCGCTTGTTCGTGCGGTACATCCGTCCTTACATCGAGGCGAGCCGGCGCCACCACGACGCGCCCCGGGTGTCGGAGGCGGCGAGGGCGGCGATGGACCGGGTGGATGCGATGTGCGCGGACCCGCAGTTCCACGTCTCGATGGCACTGGAGCCCGGCGACATGCAGTTCGTGAACAACTACCACGTGCTCCACGGGCGCGAGGGATACGAGGACGACCGCGCCACCGGCAGGGTCCGCCACCTGAAGCGGCTCTGGCTCGAGACCGACGTCCTCGCCGACGACGAGAAGCCCGAGCGCTTCCGCCTCGGCCGCACCGACGAGTGGTGGTCGAGCAAGGGCCGCACGAAGAGCGAGATCGTCATCTGAGGCGACCCGGCCGGGTCGGGCGGCCGCTGCCGGCCGCATGGCGCCAGGAGATGTGCGGCGGGCCCGCCCCAACGGCCTCGGTCCGCGCACCCGTGCGCTGGGGCCTACCCTTACGGCTCGGTAAAGGATTCGTGAACGGGAGGAGCAGGCCTTCGCGATGAGTGACGTGCGGGTAGGGACGGCCTCACGCCCGGTGGGCTCGGAGCGCCCCGTCGTCATCGGGCTCGCCGACGAAGCCGCGCGCGAGCCTGCGCTCACCGGCGCCAAGGCGGCGGCCCTGGCGCGGGGTGCGGCGGCGGGCCTCGACGTCCTTCCCGGCGTCGTCCTCACGACCGCGTTCTCCGCCGCCGTCGACGCCGGCGCGAAGGTTGCGGAGCACCCCGCGGTCCGAGAGGCGTTCGAGCGCGCCGGGGGCGAGCAGAGGTCGCTCGTCGCGCGCAGCTCGTCGGTCGTCGAGGACACGGCGACGTCCTCCATGGCCGGTCAGTTCGAGTCGATCATCGGGATCAGCGGCTTCGACGCGTTCGTCGACGCCGTCACTGCGGTGCTCGACTCGCGCCGACGTGCTCAGGCCACGGACCAGCCGATCGCGGTCCTGGTCCAGCCCCTGCTCGAACCGCGCTTCGGCGGGGTGATGTTCGGGGTCGAGCCGGTGTCGGGTCGCACCGACCACCGGGTCGTCACCGCGGTGCGGGGTGGCCCCGAACCGCTCGTGAGCGGCGAGGTCGACGGCTCGAGGTACGTGCTCGATGCGTCGACCGCCAAGGTGCTCGAGTTCGACGCCAACGACGGCCCGCCGCTCGATCCGGACGCGCTTCGCCGGCTCGTGGCCCTGTCGGAGCGCGTCGCCGCGGTCTACGGCGGCCCCCAAGACGTCGAGTGGGCCATCGCCACCGACAACCGGCTGTGGTTGCTGCAGTCGCGAGCCGTCACCACCGAGATCAGAGGTGTTCCCCGAGGACCGATCTACGGCCCCGGGCCGGTCGCCGAGACCTTCCCATCGCCCCTCACCGAGCTGGAAGCGGATCTCTGGGTGCCGCCGCTGCGGGAGGCCGTCAGGGAAGCCGTGCTGCTGGCGGGGGCTGCGACCGAAGCGGACGTCGAGGCCAGTGACGTCGTGATCTGCGTCGACGGCCACGTCGCCATCGACCTGCGACTGGCGGGCGAGATCAAGCCGAAGCACACGATCCTGCACCGGCTGAACCCGATCCCCGCCTTCCGCCGGCTGCGGGGGGCGTGGCGCGTGGGCAGGCTCCGTTCCGCGCTCCCCCGGCTCTCCGAGCATCTCCTCGACCGGACCGACGCCGACCTCGAATCGGTCCCCGCCCTTCCCGACCTCACGAGCCGCCAGCTGCTCGCGCTCCTGCACCGCAGCCGGGTCATCCTCCGGGCGCTGCACGCGCACGAGATCCTCGTCGGCATGCTCACCGACACCGGCGGCAATCGCATGACCGGCGCGTCCGTCGCGCTGCGAGTGCTCGCCGAAGCTCGCCAGGACGGCCTGACGGACGACGAGATCCTCGCTCGGAGCCCGACGGTCCTCGCGCTCACCGCGCCGCGAGTGGCCCCCCGCCCGACCCTGCCCGAGGAGGCGACGTCGCTGCACGTGACGACGGCCTGCCAGAGCTGCAGCGACAACGGCATCCTCCGCGAGGCGCTCCGGCTGCGGGTGCGGTGGGTGCAGGAGCTCTCCGGCCGCGCCGCCTGCGAGCTCGGCGCGCGGCTCGCGGCTGCGCACGATCTCACCGGGCCCGAGCTCATCCGCCACATGACCCTCGAGCAGGTCGAGGCGGTCGCCACCAAGCGAGCCGTCATCGTGCCGGCGCTCGTCGCGACCCACGAGCACCACTTCGGCACGCCGCTGCCCGCCTGGTTCCAGCTGACCGACCTGGGGAAGCCGGTTCGCGCGCAGTGCGCCAGCGAGGTCGGCGGCGGTACGGGTGCCGGCGGCGGCGTGGCCAGCGGAGCGGTGACCTACGACGCCGACGACCCGCCGTCGGGCTCGGTCCTCGTCACCACGACGTTGTCACCGGGCCTGGGCCCGTTGCTGCCGCGACTGAGAGGCATCGTGTCGGAGACCGGCTCGGTGTTGTCCCATCTCGCGATCCTGGCTCGTGAGGCCGGAGTGGCGACGGTCGTCGGCTACGCGGGTGCGACCGACGATCTTCCCGAAGGCGCAGTGGTGCTCGTCGACGGCGACGCGGGGCGCGTCACCATCCAGGAGAAGGAGACCGTGTCGTGAAGATCATCGCCTGGCTGGCCGGCATCGGGACGCTCCTCGCGGGGGGCTTCTACATGATCGTGTCGCTCAACCGCTGGGAGTGGAACCGGGCGCTGTTCTTCGGGCTGATCGTGCTCATCGCCGAGGTCGGGCTCGCGACCGGGCTCGTGCTCCGACGCCTCGCACGGATGCAGTACGAGCTCAAGATCGACCCCGAGATCGTCCGCATCCTCCGCGAGACCGGACCGTCGTCGCGGGACCGCTTCGCGTGGCTGCGCGAGTCCGCCCAGCAGACGAACGTGTTCATCACCTTCCTGGTCGGCGGCGGCGTCCTCCTCTCGGCCATCGCCTGGGCCGTCGATCGCATCGCATCGAAGACGTCGTCGCCGGCCGGCGAGGAACGCCTGGCCCGCCACATCGACGCGATCAGCTACCCGTCCGGCGGCCTGCTCCTCGACGACGTCACCGTGCTGGCCCAGGAGGTGCCCGGCGCCAACGACGACCAGATCCGCCACCTGCTCCGCCGCGGCGGCCAGTGAGGAAGCTGCGGCCGGTCCCGCTGCTGCTCGGCGTGATCGGCCTCGGCGTCGGCGTGGTCGCGGTGTTCGCGCTGCGCGAGGCGACGCTCTCGACGCACGAGGAGGTGGATGCTCGGGAGACGGAGGTGCTCGTGTCCGCCAAGACCAAGGGGGGCGAGAAGAGCCAGCGGCTCCCCGAGATGGTCGAGGCGCAGCTGCTGACGTGCCGGCTCGAGGTCGCCTCCGACTTCGCCGGCCCGATCGAGCGTCTCGACGACCGGCGGTTCCGTGCCGTGCTGGTCCCTGCCCTCGACGAGACCAACCAACGGCAATTCCGCGGCTGCGTCGAGGACTGGATCGTCGATCACCTCCAGGTGGACGTGATCGAGCTCACCGACGTCCGCTGACCACACGGAGCGGAGTCCGGTCGACATGGATGCGGGCGTCGTACGGCCCGATGACCGAGACGAGTTCACGACGGCCGAGCGGTGCTCGATCCTCGAGTCGTGGAACGACGAGAGCGATGCCGCGGTGTCGATCGCGCGCGCCCGGGTCGAGCCGGGGGTCACGACGCAGCTCCACCGCGTGGACGTCGACGAGCGGTACGTCGTCGTCGACGGTCGCGGCGTTGCCCGGGTCGGCGATCTACCGCCGGCGGAGGTCGGCCCGGGCGACGTCGTGCTGATCCCGGCGGGGGCGCGACAGCAGATCACCAACGTCGGCGAGTCCGATCTCGTCTTCTACTGCGTCTGTACCCCGCGCTTCCGGCCGGAGGCGTACGAGGCGCTCGAGTAGGTGGTCAGCCTCCAGGCCCCGCTCCGGCGAATCGTGCCGCGCCCACGGTGCGGCCCGTAGCATCACCGGATGCCGCGCACGGACAGGGCATCGCGGGTGATCTCGGCCCCACCCGAGCGGGTCTATGCCGCATTCGTCGACCCCGGAGCGCTCACAGCGTGGCTCCCTCCTGACGGGATGACTGCCAGGTTCGAGCGGTTCGATCCGCGGCCAGGGGGCTCGTACCGACTGGTCTTGACCTACGCCGACGCTTCCCGCGCCCAGGGCAAAGCCGCTGCGGATACCGACATCGTCGAGGCTCGCTTCGTCGGCGTCGTCCCTGATGTGCGGGTCGTCCAGGAAGTGGACTTCGTCTCCGACGATCCTGCCTTCTCCGGCACGATGATCATGACCTGGGAGGTCACCGCCGTCGACGGAGGGACCCGAGTCGACATCACGGCAGATGACGTCCCGGATGGGATCTCCGCCGAGGATCACGCGGTCGGACTCGCATCCTCGCTCGCCAAGCTCGCCTCCCACGTCGAGGGGTAGCCGCTGACCGCCGACGAGCGGCCGGGCCGGCTGTCGACCCTGGATCCCGACGCGGACCATGCGTCGACCAGCTGGTGCTCGCATGACGGAATACTTGGTGACATGCGTCTGGGTATTGCCGATCATCTCGGCTGGGCCGTGGCCGTGACGGCGTCGGCCGACCACGAGGTGGTGGACCGTCGGCGGCTCGAGCTGATCGAACCCGGCGTGACAGCGGCACCGATTCACTACGAGAGCAAACGCCTCGATGTCGCCGCCACGGTTGCGCTGGTCGCGAAGGTACGGGCGTCGGTCGTTCGGGCGACGTCAGCTGCACTCGACGACATCGCAGCCGCGCTGCCCGAGCCGGTCGACTCGATCTCGCTCCGAGCCTTGCCGCCGGACTTCCCCGACGACATCGCCGTCCAGCGTCGCGTGCCGTATGAAGCCCGCGCCGACGCCGTCATGTACCGCCAGGTGCTCTCCGAGCTCGCACACGCTCGTGACTGGAAAGTCCGCTTCTACAACGCGAAGGAAGTGATAGGTCAGGCGGTCGGGCTGCTGGCCGAGCGGGCCGACGAGGTCCTGCAGGGCCCTCGGGCAACGATGGGGCCGCCCTGGGCGAAGGACCATCGGATGGCGCTCGCCGCGACGATCGTGGCCGGCTGAGTCTGCTGCCGAGCCCGGCTACCGAATACGGTCGCCAGTCTCACCGTGGGTACGGATGCGGGCGCCGAACGAGGGATGCAGCGGGCCCGAAGGGATGATGGGACACTGTCCTCGTGACCGTCGCTGCATCGACCAACTCCGAACAGGCATGGACCGATGAAGATCCCGCGAGATGATCCCCGCGCCGCCCGTATCGCCAGCAACACGCGGATCGACCGGCAGGGCCTCCTCGAGTTCGTCCGCCACAAGCACCAGTGGATCCTCGCGACCACCCGAGCCGATGGCAGGCCCCAGATGAGCCCGGTCACCGGCGGCATGACGCCCACTGGGCACCTCGCGATCGCGACCTACCCTGAGCGGGCGAAAGCCAGGAACGCACGGCGAGCTCCCGAGGTCTCCGTGTTCATTGGTGGAGACGACTTCAGCGACGCCTGGATCCAGATCGACGGCACCGCACGCGTGCTCGACATGCCCGAGGCGACGGACGGGCTCGTGGAGTACTACCGCAGCATCTCGGGAGAGCATCCCGACTGGGCCGAGTACCGCCAAGCCATGGCCGACCAGGGCAAATGCCTGATCCTGGTGGAGGCGACGCGCTGGAGCCCGATCAGCAAGGGTGGCTTCCCCGCCTCACTCTTCGAAGACTGAGCCTCCTCGGCTCGACCCCGCAACGCCTCTCGTTGGAAGCCGGTCGCCAGCTGGGCCGAACCACCGAAATCACTGAATGTGCACGCCCGCGGCGGCCCTGGCGATCACCAGCCGCTGGATCTCGGACGTACCCTCGAAGAGCGCGTAGGTGAAATACGCGCGCCGAGGGCGCGCGGCCGAGTGCGCTGACGTGCGGTCGCGCGTCCACCGAGTCCGTCGCGTCTCGTCGAATCGCGCGAGTTGTAGGGACGGATGGTAGGGACGCGAGGCTCGAAGAACTCTTCAAAGAGATCGCGACGATGGTGCCCTCTTCACGCTTCTCGGAACTCAACGGTTCGCTGCTCAGGCATCCGCTAACGCCGACCCGGTCGTCTCGTCGGGAACGCGCTGATCTTCCGGCGGGGGGCCGCTCACCATCCGCCTCGAAGGTGAGCTGCCTCTCCCTGGGACGGTGGAGATCGCCGAGTCGCTCGCTTGAGTTCCCTACCAGCTGATGACAACGAGCCCGTCTCCGGCGCGGACCCCTCGGGCCATGAACGGAGCGCCGAAGCTCGAACCTCCCCCGCCACCACCCCCGGCTGTGGTACCGCCGCCGCCGCCCCCGCCACCCCAGAAGCCGGCGCCGCCGCCGCCTCCCGACGTCCCGCCGTGGCCGTCGCCGGGTTGGCCGCCATCGCTGCCGGGATCGCCGCCCGTTCCCGCGGCGCCGCCGGTTCCTCCCTCCGTCTGCGTGCCGCCGCGACCACCCTGACCAGTGGCGCCGTTGGCTACGTTCGGGAGCCCGTCCCCGCCGGTCGCGGCGCCCCCGTCACCGCCGGCGCCGCCATCGACACCGTTGGCGCCGCCGCCCCCGCCGCCGGCCACCACGGCGAACCCGCTGCCGGCGACGCCAGCTCCGCCGCCGCCACCCCCGCCACCACCCTCGCCGTCGCCGCCGCCGCCGTTGCCGTCTCCGCCTATCCCCCGGCAACCGACGCCGACGGCCAAGACCGAACCGGGCGTGACCGACTTGGTGGCGCGTGACTCGCCGCCCCGGCCCCCCGGCGCGCCGCCCTTGCCGGCGCCGCCCTGGGCGCCGAACGCGACGATCTCGACGCTCGTGACCCCGTTCGGCACGGTGAAGCCCTGGACGCTGTCGGACGGCGAGCAGGCAAAGGTCACCGAGCCGTGCGGCTGCTGCTGCGGCTTGATGGGGGTGCAGCCGGCCAGCGCCAGTGCCGTGATCGCGGCCGCGGCCGCGGCAAGTCCGCGCATCGAAGGAGGCTACTGAATGTGCACGCCGGAGGAAGATCGCGTCGACGGAGCCGACGCCCTCACTGCCAGTGGGGGGTTGATACCGGTCAGCCGTGGCCGTCCGTGCACCCGAACCGTGTGTACGGATCGCCGGTCCTGCCGCGGTCTGGAGCGCTGTGGGGCGCTTCTCTTGTATGCGCTCTCGCGGAACGCGCGCGTCGGCGACGGTGTCAGCCTCATCTGCGCTGAGATGCCGATCACGCGAGTGCATTGCTGTGCAGCCGACGCGGCACCTCGGTCTGGACGACCGCGAGTCTTTGCGGTGCCGTTCATCGGCCGTTAGGTTCTCGCCGTTTACCGGCAGACTGAGATCAGTTGCCGAGGATCAAGCAGCTGAGGGAGGGCGCGACGGTGTCGTTGGCGCTCGACCGTGCGGGAAGGTCGAAGGCGATGATGCCGCGAGTTCGCGCCCGCACGCGGATCATCACTGCTACCGCGGTCGCGCTGGTGGTCTGGCTATGGGCTCCGGTCCCGGTTGGAGCGGGCGATCCGCTCGGCGAGATCACCGAGTTCACGGCGGGCCTGACGCCCGACAGCGGGCCGAACCGGATCGCGGCGGGCCCGGACGGCAACCTCTGGTTCACCGAGAGCGCCGATCCGGGACGGATCGGGCGCATCACGCCGGACGGTGTGATCACCGAGTTCACCACCGGCCTGACCCCCGACAGCCAACCGGTCGGGATCGCGGCGGGCCCGGACGGGAACCTGTGGTTCACCGAGATCGCCGATCCGGGACGGATCGGGCGCATCACGCCGACCGGCGTGATCACCGAGTTCACCACCGGCCTGACCCCCAACAGCGGCCCCCTTGGGATGGTTGCGGGCCCGGACGGCAACCTGTGGTTCACCGAGATCGCCGATCCGGGACGGATCGGGCGCATCACGCCGACCGGTGTGATCACCGAGTTCACCACCGGTCTGACCCCCAACAGCCAACCGGTCGGGATCGCGGCGGGCCCGGACGGGAACCTGTGGTTCACCGAGATCGCCGATCCGGGACGGATCGGGCGCAT
>DASUUL010000074.1:0-3504 GCA_036374115.1 Acidimicrobiia bacterium
GAGACCGCGCTCTCGAACGCCTCGCGCGGGCGTTGGAGCGAGCCGAGGGCGGTCACGTCGCGCGGGAAGAGCAGGGTGACGCTCCAGTCGAGCGCGATCCGAACCCGGCGGTTCACCGTCGGCATCATCGCCAGGTGGTAGGTGCGGTGGAGCCACCACGCCGCGAACCCGCGCAGCCGGATGCGCCCCGGGAGCTGGGCCACCCCGCGGTAGCGGCCCAGCGACACGAGCTGGCCCAGGTTGCGGTAGCGGAACGGGCGCAGCTCGCCGCCTTCGATCGTCGCCGCGAGGTTGGTGGCGAGGCACCGGCCCTGGCGAAGCGCGTGCTGCGCGGTGGGCGGGCACAGCCCGCCGGTGGTGAGGTCGGGGACGGCGGCGCCGTCCCCTGCCGCCCAGAGGCCGGGGAGCGCGGTGCCGTCGCGACAGACCCGGAGGTACTCGTCGCAGGTGACCCGCCCCTCCTCGTCGACGGGGAGCCCGGACCGCGTGGCGAGGGCGGGGGGGCGCACGCCGGTCGTCCACACGAGGGTCTGGGCGCCGAAGACCTCGCCGTCCGACAGGTGCATGATGCCCTCCTCGGCCGACTCGAGCCGGGTATCGAGATGGATCTCGACGCCGCGGTGCGCGAGGAGACGGTGGGCGTAGCGCGCGAGCCCGGCGTCGAGCTCGGGGAGGATCCGGTCGGCGGCCTCTACGAGCACCCACCGCGGGCGGGCGCCGTGGAGCTCGGGGTAGTGGCGCAGCGCCGAGCGCGAGAGATCTTCGAGCTCGGCCAGGGCCTCGACGCCGGCGTAGCCCCCGCCCACGAACACGAACGTGAGCAGCGCCCGCCGCCAGACGGGATCGGCAGTGTCGGCGGCGGCCTCGAGTCGCGCGAGGACGACGTTGCGGAGGTGGATCGCCTCGGCGACGGTCTTGAAGCCGATCGCCCGCTCGGCGAGGCCGGGAACGGGCAGCGTGCGCGAGATCGACCCGGGCGCGAGGACGAGCGCGTCGTAGCGCAGCTCGACCGGCTCGCCCCCGATCGTGCGGACCCACGCCTGGCGGGCGTCGTGGTCGATCACCTCGGTCTCGCCGACCACGACTCGGGTACGCCGGAGCACGTGGCGCAGCGGGACCACGACGTGGCGGGGCTCGATGTTGCCCGACGCCGCCTCGGGCAGGAACGGCTGGTACTGGAGGAAGTTCTCCGGGTTGACGAGGACGATCTCGTGGCCGGTGCGGCGCAGGAGCCGCTCGAGGCGCAGGGCGGCGTAGGTGCCGACGAACCCGCCTCCGCTGATGAGGATCCGCATGCGGCGCCCCTCCCGAGCTTTGTGAATCCTCTCACAAGCGTCGGGCGGCGGCAAGGAGCGCGCGGGAGCGACGCGGAAGAGACTCCGGGCGCGCGAGCACGTAGAGTGCCGCGCCGCCGCTGGGATCACACAGGGAGATGCCGCCCATGCCGACGCCGGAGCAGGTCCGGGCCACGGTCGACGCCTATGTCGACGCCTACCGCCGCAACAGCCGCGAGGCGGCGCTGGCCACCTTCGCGCCGGACGCGGTGTGGCACGACCCCGTCGGCCAGCCCCCCCACGTCGGCCACGAGGGCATCGGGGCATTCTGGGACCAGGCCCACGCCATGGCCGACAAGATCGTGCTCGAGCCGACCGACATCATCGTGTGCGGCAACGAAGCCGCCATGGTCTTCACGATCAACGCTCACGTCGGCGACGGCGTGATGGTCTTCGACGCGGTCGAGACCTTCGAGGTCGGCGACGACGCCAAGATCGTCCTGCTCAAGGCCTACTGGGACATGAGCCGGGCCCGCCCGCAGGCCGGGTAGCGCCGCGCCCGGCCCGTCGGCGGCCGAATTGACCGTTTGGTCAACTCGACTGGCCCGGGTGGGAGCGCGTCGGCAAGAATGATGTGGCGATGGCTGTCGAGTCACGTGATTCCGTCTCGCTGAAGCCCGCCGAGCTCGACGAGCTCGGCCAGCTCCTCACCAGCGTCGAGCTGCCGCTCTCCGAAGACCAGCTCGACCAGCACGTCGAGCAGTTCCCGCTCATCGCCCTCACCGCCACCGACGACGAGGTCCACGGGTTCCTCTTCGGCTCGCTCGAACGGGTGGGTGGCACCCCCTGCATCCTGTGGGGTCTGGGCGCGATCCGGCGGGGGAAGCAGGCCCGCAGCCACCTCGAAGGCCTCGTCGGCGAGCTCTACCGGCGGGCGGCGATCTCGTTCCCCGACGAGGACGTCCTCGTGGCCGGGCGCTTCGCCCACCCGGCGTCGTACAACCTGCTCGCCGTACTCGACGACGTCTGCCCCCGGCCGAAGTACTCGCCCACGGGGGAGGAGCGGGCGTGGGGTCGTCGCCTCGCCCGCCGGTTCGGCTGTGACGGCCGCTACGACGACCGCAAGTTCCGGCTCAAGGCCAACGGCGCACCCGAGCCCGTCCTCGACGCCCGCACCGTGAAGGCGGGCGGCAAGGCCGCCACCGAGCTCATCGGCACGGTGCGGCCCGAGAAGGGCGAGGCCGTCATCGCCTTCGGTTGGGCGATGGCCGAGGCCCTCGCCGACGGCCTCGTCACCCGCAAGTAGCACCTCCCCGCACCATTTCCCACGGGCACTTCTCCGGACCACTCCTCGAACCTGCGCGTCGCGGGCGCCGTTCGCGGCGCGATCAGCGCGCAGGTTCGAGCGGATGCCGGAGGAAGCGTCATGGCATGGACGGATCTGCTCGTCGCGGGGGAGCAGCAGTACGGCGTCGTCGCCCGATGGCAGGCCCGGGGGCTCGGTGTGTCTCGGGCGCAAGTGGCACGCCGCGTGCGATCACGCGAGCTGGAGGTGGTCACACCGGTGGTGCTGCGGTTGCGGGGTGCGCCGGTCGACGAACGCCAGCGAGCCATGGCGGCGGTGCTCGACGCCGGACCCGGCGCCGTGCTCTCCCACGAGACGGCGGCTGCGGTCTGGGGCCTGCCGGGTTTCGACATTCGCGACGTGCACGTCAGTCGGCCTCGTTCGGGGGTCCGGCGAGGCAGCCTGCTTCCCTGGATCCACCAGCCGTCCTGTCTCCCGCCGGAGCATGTCACGGTCCTCGAGCACTTCCCACTCACGACTCCGGCCCGAACCCTCTTCGACCTCGCAGGTCGTGTGTTCCCGCAGCGGGTGGAGCGTGCCCTCGAGAACGCCTGGTCCAAGGGCCTGGTCGACGGCACTCGCTTGGTGGCGGTGCTCGACGTACTCGGAACGCGCGGCCGACCCGGAACTCGTCTCATGCGGGCGCTCGTCGCCGCTCGAGGTCGTGACTACGTCCCTCCTGCCAGCGGGCTGGAAGGCCGCTTCCGCGACATCCTCTCGCGTGCCGGCCTCCCGGCCATGGAGCGCCAGGTCGATCTCGGGGGCGGCCAGTGGCTCGGGCGGGTCGACTTCTTCGATCGCGAGACGGGCATCGTCGTGCAGATCGACAGCGAGCGCTATCACGCGGCACTGATCGACAAGCGCGCTGACGCGGCTCAGACGGCG
>DASUUL010000075.1:0-9555 GCA_036374115.1 Acidimicrobiia bacterium
TCTGGATGTTGCCGAGGAGCTGGTGCAGGAGCTCGTCGAGGTGGAGCGAGGGCACCACCGCGTCGGCGGACGGCTGCTCGCCGGCGGAGAGGTGCTTGGAGGATCGAGCTTCTGCTTCGCTCATTCAGGTCGCCACGGGGCCTGCCGCCCAAGGAACAGCCTGCCCGCCCCTGGTGCCGCTCGGCAAGTATGGGTCAGAACTCGCAGGTGCGTCCGGCGCACCCACCCGCGTAGGCGCCGTCGACCTCGACCGAGACCACGTCTGGCCGGGCGCCCGGCGCGCTGAGCACCTGGTCGGGCCGGCTGCGGTCTCGATACACCGTGATCCCCTTGACGCGCGCGCGCCAGGCTTCCAGGAAGACCGCGGCGACATCCTCGACCGACGCCTGCTCGGGCAGATTCACGGTCTTGGACACCGCGGCATCGACGTGGCGCTGCACCGCCGCCTGCATTCGCAGGTGCCATTCGGGCGACATCTCGAGCGCCGTCACGAACGCCCGCCGGACGTGGGCCGGCACGGCGGGTTCGCCTCCGACCGTGCCGGTGCGGGCGATGCGCGCCATAAGGTCGTCGGAGAAGAAGCCTTGCTCGCGGGCGACGCGCTCGAACAGCGCATTCGACTCGATCAGCCGCCGCCCGAGTACGCGCCGCACGTAGGCGATCGCGAACATGGGCTCGATTCCGGACGTCGTGCCCGCGATGAGCGAGATGGTGCCGGTGGGCGCCACCGACGTGAGCTGGGCGTTGCGCAGCGGGGCGTGGCCATGGCGCGCGTACGTGCTGGCGTCGAAGAGTGGGAACGCCCCCCGCTCGGCAGCGAGCTCGACCGACGTCCGGCGGGCCCGGTCGCGGATGCGGCGGGCGACCCGTGCGGCAATGCGTACGCCGGCCTCGCTGTCGTAGGGCACGCCCAGCATCGCCAGCGCCTCCGCCAGCCCCATGAACCCGAGCCCGATCTTGCGCGTCGCCCGAGCGGCCTCGAGGAGGTCGTCGCTCGGATAGCGGTTGACCTCGATCACGTCGTCGAGGAAGCGCACCGCGAGTCCGACGGTGGCATCGAGGCGCTCCCAGTCGATCGCGCCTGCCCGGACGAAGCGGGCGAGGTTGACCGAGCCGAGGTTGCACGACTCGCGGGGGAGGAGCGGGACCTCGCCGCACGGATTGGTCGCTTCGATGCGACCGCACGAGGGGACCGGATTGGCACGGTTCACGCGGTCGAGAAAGACGATCCCCGGGTCGCCGCAACGCCACGCTGCAGCTGCGATCCTCTGGAAGAGCTCCCGTGCCGGGAGGGCAGCGACGGTTCGACCCGTGCGGGGATTCACGAGCCGGTGGGTCTCGTCTCGCGTCACCGCTGCATGAACCGGCCGTCGACGGCGACGGACAGATTGAAGTTCTCCAGCACTCCGGGTGTGGTCTTGGCGTCGACGAAGTCGCCGATGTCGGGGTGGGAGACGTCGAGGACAGCCATGTTGGCGCCCCGGCGCCGGCCGCCCTGGCGGACCACGTCCGTGGTCACGTCGTAGACGCGGAGGAACGAGAGGGGGCCGCTGGCGACGCCGTGCGTCGTGGCCACGAGGTCTCCGGCCGGGCGGAGCCGCGAGAAGGAGAAGCCCGTCCCGGCGCCCGCCTGGTGCACGAGCGCGGTGTCGGTGAGCGTGGTGAAGATGGAACGAAGCGAATCCTCGATCGGGAGGACGAAGCAGGCCGACAGCAGTCCCAGCTCGGTCCCGGCGTTCATCAGCGTCGGCGAGTTGGGGAGGAACTCCAGCGCCTGCATCGAGCGGGTGAACTCGGCCGCCCAGCGTTCGGAGCCGCCGGCGGGAAACGCCTCCTCGGCTGCGGCGACATGGGAGGCGACGCGCTCCATCATCTCGGCGGTCGACTCCACCACCCGGCCTGCGAGATCGCGTCGCAGGTAACGCTGCTCGAGCGCGGCGACCCCGCCGAGCGAGAGCTTGAGCTCGTCGCGTACGCCGAGCAGCCGTTTCGCCTCCCGCAGCTCCGCCCGCCGGCTGCGGTACACCACGTAGGCGCGCGCGACGTCGGACAGCCCCGAGTCCATGAGCGCCTGCTCGACGGTGTCCTGCACCTCCTCCACGCCGGGGGCTTCGGTCCCGAACGTGTGCGACAGCCGCGCACACACGTCGCTGGTCACCCGCGGCGCGAGCTCGGGCTCGGTATGCCCCACCTCACGGGCCGCCGCGGCGACGGCGGCACGGATCTTCTCGGGCTCGAAGCCGACGACGGCGCCGTCGCGCTTGCGGATACGGCGGGGGCCGGCAGAGCGCACGGAGCGGTCCACAGGGTCAGTACCCGGTCACGAGCGCGATCGGTCCGTGCTCGCCGAGGCTGCCTGCGCCGGCGAAGACGACCTCACCGTCGCGGGCGAGCACCGTCTCGACCACCTCGTCGACGGCGTCGTCGACCGCGCCGAGCTCTTCCCGGTCAGCGGGCTCGAGACGGTCGCCGACCACGTGGGCGGGGTACGTGTACCCGTTCTCGACGACGAGGAGTCGGCCCCGGCCCTCGCGCGCGGCCTGCCAGACCGCCTTCACGCCTACCACTGCCTGCCCGGCACCGACGGCCTCGACGAGCGTGTCGATTGCCTGCGCCCTCCGGGACGCGATGTACTCGTCGACCAGCGGGCGCACAGCGTCTGCGAGCTCGCCCGGCCGGGTGCGTTCGTGCCCGGCCTGGAGCCGACCGGCGACGACGTCCTCGTGGCGCGTGACCTCGTCGAAGAAGGCGAGGTCACGCTCGACGCCGACGATGAACAGCGGCGTCCGATCTTGTCCGATCGTGCGCCCCAGCGCGGTGTCGACCTCGCGGAAGAACTGCCGGTGTTGGTCGTCGCTGCGATCGGTGTGTGTGGCGTAGCCACCCGACGCGAGTGGTTCACCGCGGGCGCCCGCGGCGGCGAGCGGGAAGCCGCCCGTGCGCGCTTCGTCGAGGCGGTCGAAGATCCCGTCGAAGAGACGGGTGTGGTGCTCGGAGAGCACGAGCACCCGGTAACGCGGCGACCGCTGCAACCCGCGGACGAGGTCACGGGTGGCGAGCGTCTCGTCCACCACGACCCGCTCGGGAACCGCGAACGCGAGGCCGTAGACCCGCGCACCCGTGGGCGTGGCGAAGAGGGCAACCCCATCCGTCGGGTCGTCGAAGTCGATCGAGGCGAATGCGTCGCGCAGCCGCTCGGTGACCGTCCCGGCCAGGGGCTCGGGATACTCCGCAGCGACCCGGGCGCATGCCTGGTCGACGAGGTGACGAAGCCGGAGCGGGTCCTCGGCGTTGCCGGGCCGCCTCCGGTCGGTCGGCGCCAGCACCGAGACCGCGGGGTTCGCCCTGATCCGGCGCAGCTCCTCGACGTCGCTCGCCTGCACGGTTCGTGTGCTCATGCCGATTCCTCCTCGTACTCGACCCGGGCGCCGAGCCATGCCGAGCGCCGCCATCTCTGGGCGCCCCCGCGCGGCTCGAACCGGTGCACTCCGCTCACCCCACGGCGACGGGCGCCGGCTCGTCCCTCGCGACGCGAGGGCGATGCGCGGTCGTCCGCACGAGCTGGTGGTCGCGCCAGACGAGCAGCGGTGGTAGCAGGACGAGGGTGCACAAGAGCGCCACGAGGATGTTGATCGAGACGACGATGCCGAAGTTCGACAGCAGAGGGAACCCCGACAGCGCGAGCACCGCGAAGCCACCGGCCGTCGTGAGGCCCGACGCCGTGAACGCCCGGCCGATGCGACGAGTGGCGATCACCACCGCCTGCTCGGGGCCACGACCGTTGCGACGCTCCTCCAGGTAGCGCTCGACCACGAGCACCGAGAACTGCGTGGAGATCGCCACGACGAGCGGGCTCGAGAGCGCGGTGAGCGAGTTGATCTCGATGCCCGCGAGGTAGATCACCGTCCACGCGGCGCCGACGGCGGCCACCACGGGGATGAGCACCAGCACGGCGCGGGTGATGCCGCGGAAGGCGAGGAGGAGCCACACCAGCACCGCCGCGACCGCGGCGTAGGCCATCGCGGAGCGGTTCGACGACAGGGCGTCGATCGTCTCGATTCCCACCACGGCCAACCCGGAGGCGACGACCCGCACGCCCGGTGGTGGCCGCAGCTCGGTCTCCATGTCGGCGCGCATCTCGGCGATGAGCTCCTTCTCCTCCTGGAGCGACACCGAGCCGATGGCGAAGATGATGTTCGCCCGGCGGTGGTCGTCGCTCACGAAGGTGTCGAGGATGGCAGGAGGCGCCACCCCGAGAATGGCCTCGACGTCGGCCGGCGTCGGAGTGGAACCGGTGATCGTGGCCGCGATCGACGCCACGCTGTTCGACCGGAACAGCTCGTCGTGCTCGCGCAGCTCGGTCGCCTCGAAGCGGGCCATCCACTCGAGTACGTCGGGTCGCAGCACATCGTCGGCGGTGACCATCAGCCCGAGGTCGCCCGAGGAATCCGCGACCTCGCGCAGGTAGCGGAGATCCTGGAGCACCGGGGTGTCCTGGGGGATGAACTTCTCCGCGTCCGATTGGATCGCGGTGCGAGGCCCGGCGACGATCCCGGCCGCTCCCACGAGCACGGTGACGCCGAGGACGACCAGCGGGCGGCCACGAGCGACCGACGTGAGCGCGGCGACCGCCGGCTCGACGACGGGGCGCCTCGGAGGACGGGCCGTCGCCGGTCCCAGCCCCCGTGCCGACCGCCGACGGTCGCGCCAGGCCAGCACGCTCGGCGCCAGCGCAAGCGCGGTGACCAGGAGGACGGCGACGCCCACCGACAGCATGACGCCGAAGTCGCGGATCATCGGCACCCGGGAGATGCGCAGAGCGAGGAAGCCGGCGACGCCGGCGATCATCGCGACCCACAAGGCGGGCCCGAGGCGGACGAACATGGCTGTGAGTGCCGCGGCATGATCGGCGCGCGCGGCCTCCTCTTCGTAGCGGCTGTGGGTCTGGATGGCGAAGTCGACGCCCAGTCCGATGAGGATCGGCAACCCCGAGATCGTGACCATCGTGAGCGGGACCCCGAGGAACCCCATGAGCCCGAATGCCCACGCCGTCCCGAGGAGCACGAGCGGAAGCGACAGCAGTCGCCACCGGGCCCGGAACACGACCAGCAGGATCACGATCATGACGATGACCGCCAGCGCGCCCAGGCGGGCCATGTCGGTGCTCATCCCGTCGTTGATCTCCTTGACGAGGAGCGGCGGCCCGGTCGGCAGCGCCGTCACGCCCTCGAAGTCACGGGCTTCCGTGAGCTCGACCGCCGTCGTCGCGGCCACGCCCTGGTCGTCGAGGCTGAGGTTGCCGGCGAGGCGCACCACCATCAACGCGTGCTCGGAGTCCGGGAAGGCGCTCGCGAACGTGGGTCGGATCGAGCCGTCGGCTCCGAAGATCAGGAAGTCGACGAAGGCAGGATTGTCGAGCGACTGCTGGCCCGCCGCCGCGAGCCGAGCGCCGTCGGCGGCGGTGCGGGCGTCGAACGCGTCCGCCACCTCGTCACGGGCGGCCTGGGCGGCCTGGTCCTGCTCGGACGGTGACGCGCCCCGTTCGGCCGCCTCCTCGCGCGCGGCGGTCTCGGCGGCTTCCTGCTCGCGCACGAGCGCGCTCAGCGCGAGATCGGGTGCGATGGGGAGCTGGGCGGCCGCGAAGCGCAACGAGGTGAGCGGGCTGATGACGGCGTGGTACAGGCCGGTGCCGGCGAGCTCCTCCTCGAGGCGGGTGAGCTCGGCACGGTTCTCCGGTGTGAACAGCGTTCGGATGTCGCCCTCGAAGAGCACGATGATCGGGTCGCCGCCGAAGCCGCCTTGGTAGATCCGGTTGTCCCGGGCGACCTGGGAGCCCGAGGGGATCATCGTGTCCTGACTCGACTTGAACTCGAGCCGGGGCAGGCCGAGGGCGACCAGGGCGGTGGCCGCCAGCGCCGCGCCCAGCACCCATCGGTGGTGACGGTCGACGACACCGGCCCACCAGCACCACAGGCGTGTCACGACCCCGTCGGAAGACGCCCCTCGGGCACGCACCAACGGCCTCCTTCTGGCTCCCTGCAAGCAGTGTCGGGCAACCCGACGCGGGTTGCCGGAGGCAAAGGTCCCGTCGCGGCGAGGCCAACGCCCCTGTCGGGGCGGCCAGGCGATGGCCAAGGTGCGGGTGGAGGCGACGATGCAGATCGCAGGGCCGCATCTGGCCGGTTCGAGTTCGGCCCCGACCGGGGCGTCATGGATGCGCCGGCTGCGACGGGGCGCGCTCCTGGCCCTCGCGGTGGGGCTCGCCGTCGGTCTCGCCTTCGGGCTGCAGTACCGGCGCCAGATCATCTCGTACCTGACGCACCTCAAGGGCAGCCCGACCCACACCGAGCCGTATGTCCCGTTCCCGGCCGGCGACCCGCCCACGCTGCGGGTGGCGGTGGCGGGCGACATCGGTGACAGCGGCGACCGGCTCGACCGCACCGGCGACGCGATCGCGCGGCTCGGGGAGGACGACCCCTACGACGTGCTCCTCCTCCTCGGCGACAACGTGTACCCGGCGGGCGACCCTGCCGGGCTCCCCGGGACCGTGTTCGCTCCGTTCGCGCGGGTGCTGGACGGCGGGGCCGCGCTGCTGGCGATCCTCGGGAACCACGACGTGATGGAGGGTCACGGCGCCGATCAGATGGAGGCGCTCGGCATGCCCGGAAGGTGGTGGTCGTACGAACGGGACGGAGTCCTGTTCATCGGCCTCGACTCGAACCGCACGGACGATCCCGGCCAGCGGGCGTGGCTCGAGAAGACACTCGGCTCCTCCACCGCCACCTGGCGCATCGTGGCGGTGCACCACCCGCCGTACTCGGCCGGGTATCAGGGATCGAACGAGGAGGTCCGGGCGCAGTTCGGCCCGCTGTTCGAGCGTCACGACGTGCAGCTCGTGCTGTCGGGCCACGATCACGACTACCAGCGCAGCAAGCGCATCAACGGTGTGACCTACGTGGTGAGCGGCGCCGCCGCGGGTACCCGGCGGACCGGTGAGGAGGGCTTCACCGCGGTGTCGTTCTCCTGGCACCACTTCCTCGATCTCGGCATCTACCCGGATCGCATCATCGGACGGGCCGTGAACCAGGACGGGCGCGTCGCCGACGAATGGGTCCTGACGTGAGGGCGCCCCCGGGCTCGGAGTGGAGACGCCTCACCGTGGTCGTCGGCGGCCGGACGGCTCGCTACGGCACCGCCGGCACCGGCGCGCCGGTGGTGTTCCTCCACGGCTGGGGGATCTCCGATCGGGCCTACGAGCCCGCACTACGGCGCCTGGCGACCTCCGGTGTGCGCGTCGTGGCCCCCGCACTGCCCGGCTTCGGCGGCACGCCCGCACTGGCGGCAGAGCACCAGTCGTTCACGGGGTATGCCGACTGGCTGGCTGACTTCACCGAGGCGGTCGGGATCACCGAACCGGCCGTGGTCGTGGGGCATTCGTTCGGCGGGGGCGTCGCCATCATGTTCGCCCACCGCCACCAGGAGCGGACGCGCGGCCTCGTGCTCGTGAACTCGGTCGGCGGGTCGGCCTGGAGGGAGCACCGGTCGGTCCTGCGCTCGATGGCCGACCGGCCGTTGTGGGACTGGGGCCTTCACCTCTCGCGCGACCTCCTCCCGTGGCGCCAGCTCACCCGCGTGCTGCCGGTCATCGTCAGCGAGGCCGTACCCAATCTCGTTCGCGACCCGCGCGCGTTCATGCGTGCCGCCGCGGTGGCCCGAAGCGCCGATCTCGCCACCGAGCTCGAGGAGCTGCGCGACCGCGGCCTCCCGGTCGTCGTGCTCTGGGGTGCGAAGGACCGCGTGGTGCCGGAGGCATCCGTCGATGCACTGTGCGAGGCGGTGGGGGTGACCCGTACCACCCTCGAGGGCGGCCACGGGTGGCTGATCGGCCAGCCCGACGCCTTCAGCGAGGTGATGACCAACGTCCTCGAGCTCGTCGACGAGGGGCCTCGACGCGAGCGTCGCACTCGCTGGTGGCGCCGCGGTGACCCCCGCCGATCCGACGACGCCTCGAAGGCAACCGGCTGAGGACCCGAGCTGCGTGGCTCGAGTCAGCGGTACACGACGAGATCGCCGAGCGCGCGATCGCGGTGGAGGTGGTCGATCGTGTCGGCGAGCAGCGGGGCCACGCTGACGACCTCGACAGGCAGCCGGGTGCCGAGGTCGACGGCGACCGTGTCGGTGACGACCAGCGCTCGTGGCGAGAGCTCGCCGAGTATCTGCGGTGCCCTTCCGATCAGCACGCCGTGTGTCGCCGCGATGACGAGCCCGGGCGCGGCTCCGGCGTCCACGAGCACCCGCGCCGCCGCGGCCACCGTCCCTCCCGTGGTGATCATGTCGTCGACTACGACCGGCGTCAGGCCGCGTACGTCGCCGACCACTTCCTCGGCGCGCACCGTCTCGCCCGAGAGACGCGTCTTGCGCACCACCGCGACCGGGAGCCCCAGGATCGCGGCGTAGCCCTCGGCGAGCTTCACCGCTCCGAGGTCGGGCGCGACGAGCACCGCGGGCCCGTGCAGATGGGGGCGGAGAGCGGCCGCGAGCACGGGAACCGCCGTCACCGCCTCGGCGGAGCCGGCGAACATCGCTTCGAGCGACCGGGAATGGGGATCGACCGCGACCAACCGGTCGATCGAGACCGTCCCGAGCAGATCCGCCACCACCCGGGCGCTCACGGGCTCGCCGGCGCCCCGGCGCCGGTCCTGGCGGGCGTACCCGAAGTACGGGACCACGGCCGTGATCCGGGTGGCGCCGGCGCGGCGGCACGCGTCGGCGAGGAGGAGGAGCTCCACGAGATGGGAGTCCGCGGGCGGCGCCGTTGGCTGCACCACGTAGACGTCCCGGCCGCGCACGTTGCCGTCCACCGAGACGTGGGTCTCACCGTCGGGAAAGCGCTCCCGGGTGCATGCGGTCACACCGACGCCGAGGGCGGCAGCAATGGCGCTTGCGAGTGCGGGGTTCGCCGACCCTGCGACCAGGGTGGGGTTCATGGCCGCTCCTGTCCGAGCCGTGTCGTGCCAGCGTGCCGCCGCCGATCCCGTAGAACCCAGGGCCGAAGGTCCCGGCGGCGGGCGGTCCTCCGGCTCTGGGCGCGGCGCGATCCCGCGAGGACCGTTGAGCTGAAGAGCGAGGACGACGAAGGGAGATCTTGCATGGCAACGACGAAGCCCGAACCGGTCACCGAGGAGCGCCTGGTGCCGCGGCGGTTGTTCGACTGGCTCCACTGGCCCGAGTGGGCGTCGCTGCTCGAAGCGCCGTTGTTCGAGGAGACGATGCGGATCGAGCAGTACGAAGAGGGCACCGAGCTGGTCGTCAAGGCCGAGATGCCGGGGCTCGATCCAGACAAGGACGTCGACATCCAGGTCGTGGGCGAGACGCTGCGGATCCGGGCCGAGCGCCGCCAGGAGACGAAGACGGAAGAGAAGGGTCGTTACCGGAGCGAGTTCCGCTACGGCAGCTTCTCTCGGACCTTGCCGCTTCCGACCGGCGCGACCGAAGCCGACGTCAAGGCGACCTACAAGGACGGCATCCTCGAGGTCCGGGTGCCGATCGATCGGA
>DASUUL010000076.1:0-2519 GCA_036374115.1 Acidimicrobiia bacterium
CTGTACGCCAACGGAGCGTTTCTCGCACGACTTCAAGATGGAGCCGCGCAGCTTCTGCCGGTCGAAGGGCTCGCGGCGGCCGTCGCGCTTCACGACGTGCGGCAGCACATCCTCGATGTACTCGTACGTGGTGTAGCGGCGGTGGCACTTCAAGCATTCCCGGCGGCGACGGATGAACTCGCCGTCGCGGCCGACGCGCGAGTCGACGACCCGATCCTCCGTGTGGCCGCAGAACGGGCACCTCATCGGCCCCCTCCTCTGGCGTCGGCGCTCAGGCCGCCCGCTCCCGGTAGAGCGGGAACCGCGCCGTCAGCTCCTGCACCTCGCCCCGCACCGCGGCCTCCGTCGACGCGTCGCCCCGCGCCGCGAGCACCCGGTCGATCAGCGCCGCGACCTGCTGCATCTCCGGCTCCCGCATCCCGCGCGTGGTCAGCGCCGGCGTGCCGAGCCGGATCCCGCTCGTGACCATCGGGCTCCGGGTCTCGAACGGCACGGTGTTCTTGTTGACGGTGATCCAGGCGCGATCCAGCGCCTCCTGCGCGTCCCGGCCGGTGAGGTCGCGGTCGCCCAGGTCGACGAGGAGCAGGTGGGTGTCGGTGCCGCCGGTCACCAGCCGGTACCCGCGGGCGAGGAGCGCGTCGGCGAGGGCCCGGGCGTTGCGCACGATCTGCTCCTGGTAGGCCCGCCATTCGGGCGTCAGGGCCTCGCGCAGCGCGACCGCCTTGCCGGCGATGACGTGCATCAGCGGTCCGCCCTGCACGCCCGGCATCACCGTCCGGTCGAGCGCCGGCGCGTGCTCCGCGCGGCACAGCACCATGCCGCCGCGCGGGCCCCGGAGGGTCTTGTGCGTGGTCGTCGTCACGAAATCGGCGAGCCCGACCGGCGAGGGGTGCAGGCCCGCCGCCACCAGCCCGGCGGGATGGGCGATGTCCGCCATCAGCGCCGCGCCCACCTCGCGCGCGATCTCGGCGAACGGCGCGAAGTCGATGAGCCGCGGGAACGCCGACCCGCCGGCGATCACGAGCCGCGGCCGGTGGCGGCGGGCGAGGTCCCGCACCTGGTCGAGATCGATGCGCTCGGTGTCCCGGCGCACCCCGTACGCGACGATCGAGTAGAGCTTGCCGGAATAGTTGACGGGGCTGCCCGCCGTCAGGTGTCCCCCGTGCGCGAGGTTCGGGCCCAGGACGACGTCGCCCGGCTTGAGCAGCGTGAAGTAGACCGCCATGTTGGCCTGCGCCCCGGAGTGCGGCTGCACGTTGACGTGCTCGGCGCCGAAGAGCTGGCGCGCCCGCGCGATCGCCAGCTCCTCGACGACGTCGACGACCTCGCAGCCACCGTAGTACCGGCGCCCCGGGTATCCCTCGGCGTACTTGTTCGTGAGGACCGACCCGACCGCCTCCAGCACGGCCTCGGAGACGAAGTTCTCGGAGGCGATCAACTCGAGGTTGCGGTGCTGCCGCTCGGCCTCCTCGCGAAGGGCCTTGGCGACCTCGGGGTCGACCTCAGCCAGCCGCACCCGTTCGCTCCATCCGCAGCCGGTCGAGCGCCGCCAGCTTCTCCACGCGCCGGGCATGGCGGCCACCGGCGAACGGCGTCGCGAGCCAGACCGTGACGATCTCCCGGGCCAGCGCCGGCGAGGTGACCCGCGCCCCGAGCGCCAGCACGTTGGTGTCGTTGTGCTCGCGGCCGAGGCGCGCGGCCTCCACCTCGCCCGCCACCGCCGCCCGTACCCCGGCCACCTTGTTGGCGGCGATCGCCATCCCGACCCCGCTGCCGCAGACCAGCACGCCGCGCTGGGCGCTGCCGTCGGCGACGGCGTCCGCGACGGGGCCGGCGAAGTCGGGATAGTCCACGGCGTCGGTGGCGTGGGTGCCGTAGTCGAGCACCACGTGGCCCTCGGTGACGAGCCACGTCTTGAGCGCCTGCTTCAGGGGGAACCCGGCGTGATCGGCGCCGAGGGCGATGACGGCCATGGGCAGACCATACCGATTGTGGGAACGGGCGTCAAGCCACCCACATGTCGGGGGTCGGCCGGCGCGCATCATCCCGGATCGGGCAGCCGCTTCATGAAGTGGGCGACTCCGACCACGCGGTCGACGGGAACGACGAACGCGATCCCCCGCCCGGTGTCGTTCAGGTCCGCGGCCCGGACGATCTCCTGGAGGATGGTCTCGATCTGGTCCGCGTAGGCGACGGTCAGCACGATCTCCTTCTCCGGCTCGATCGACATGCCGAAGATCTTCTCCTGTTCGTGGATGCCCGCCCCACGCCCAAGGAAAACAGTGCCGCCGCGCGCTCCGGCCTTCACGGACGCGTCGAGCACCGTGCTCCCCCACCCCTTTCGGACGACGCTCACGATCAGAGACGCTTTCATCCTCACGGCTCCTTCCGGCGCTCCCTCGAGCGGACGAGCAGACCCAGCGCCATCACCGAGATCACGGGAGCGAGTGCGATCAGCGAGACCAGTCCGAGCCCCTGCACGAGCGGGTCGTGCTCGCCCATCGCCGACGCGGCGCCCA
>DASUUL010000077.1:0-5650 GCA_036374115.1 Acidimicrobiia bacterium
CGCCGTCTATTACGTCGGCCCCAACGTCCTGATGCTCGAGAAGCGCTACGCGTTCCCGCCTCGTGACTTCCGCCGTTGGATCGCGCTCCACGAGGTGACGCACCGCGCCCAGTTCACCGGGGTGCCGTGGCTGAAGGGCCACTTCCTCATGCTCGTCGAACGATCCCTCACCATGGTCGACCCCGATCCCCGTCGGCTCGTGCAGGCGATGGCGCGTGCCGCCGACGAGATCCGCCGGGGTCGCAACCCGCTCGACGACGGCGGACTGGTAGGCCTGCTCGCGTCACCCGAGCAGCGCGGTGTGCTCGCGGAGGTGCAGGCGCTCATGTCGCTCCTCGAGGGCCACGGGAACTCCGTGATGAACGAGCTCGGCCGTGCCCACGTCGGAGGCCAGGAGCGAATGGCCCGGATCCTCCAGGCCCGTCGGCGCACGCGCGGCGTGACCGGCGTCGTTTACAAGCTGTTGGGCATCGAATCCAAGATGCGTCAGTACGAGGTCGGCGAGGCGTTCGTGGCGGCGGTCGAACGCGAAGCGGGGCCGCGGGCGATCGACGCGGCGTGGCGCGGGCCCGAGTACCTTCCTACCGCGGAGGAGCTGACCCGGCCGGAGCAGTGGTTGGCGCGGACGGAGGCAGGCGTCGCGACCGCTCGCTAGCTTTGCGGGTGTGCGCAGCAAGAGGGCAGCGTGATGTCACTCGTTCTGGTCGTCGACGACGAACCCGACATCCGTGAGCTGCTGAAGATCAACCTCGAGCTCGCCGGTCATCGCGTGATCACGGCCAACGACGGTCGTGAGGCCCTTGCCGCAGTTCAGCGGGAAGCGCCCGACGCCATCCTCCTCGATCTCATGATGCCGGAGATCGACGGCTGGGACGTGATCGACCAGCTCAAGGTGCGTTCGGGTCGCGACCTCTCGGAGATCCCCGTCTTCATGGTGACGGCGCGCGACGAGCCGCACCACCGGTTGCGGGGCGGCATCGAGGGCGCGCTGCGATACATCACCAAGCCCTTCGATCCCGAGCAGCTCGTGGCCGAGCTGGCCGCCGCGCTCGCCCCCGACGCGCCGCCCGAGCCGGAGCAGCGCCGGCAGGTGCAGCACTCGTCGCTCGAAGAGCTCGCTCGGAGAGAGCGCGCCGGTGGGATGGACTCGGGGCCGGTGCCCGAGCCGCGCGTGAGGCTCACCCGACTGGAGCACGCTCCGGCGGCCTCGAGCCCGTCGCCCCGGCTGCGGAATGCCCGCGAGCAGGTGAACGACCTGTCGGTGAAGCAGCGCCAGCTGCTCGAGGCGCTCGCGACCCGCACACCCGTCACGGCGGTCGCGCAACAGCTCGGAATGAGTCGCAGCAACATCTACGCGAGCCTGCGGCGCATCGCGCGGAAGCTCGGCCTCAAGGGCACGAACGAGCTCCTCGCCCTCCTGCGCCAGGGCGCGCTGCTCGGGCCGGGCGGCGGCGCGCAGTGACCGGAGCAACCCCGACGACCGGGCCCTCGCTGTCGTCGTGGCGTGGTCGCGTCCGTCATCTCGAAGGCATCGACCCACCCGTCGTCGTCGCCTGCTCCGGCGGCCCCGACTCGCTGGCCCTGCTCGCGCTCGCGGCCGATGCCGGCCTCGATCCGGTCGCGGTGCACGTCGACCACGGCCTGCGTGCCGGCAGCCATCGTGAGGCCGCGGTCGTCGAGAGCGCCGCCGAGCGGCTCGGCGCCCGCTTCGCCGCCGTCCAGGTGACGGTGCCACCCGGGTCGAATCTCGAGGCCCGCGCCCGCGACGCCCGCTACGCGGCGCTCGAGCGTGCCCGTGCCCGGCTCGGCGCGACCGCCGTGCTCGTCGGGCATACCGCCGACGACCAAGCCGAGACCGTCCTGCTCAACCTCCTGCGCGGCGGCGCGCTCGCGGGCCTCGGCGGCATGCCGGCACGGCGCGGGCATGTGGTCCGCCCGCTGCTCGGCATGCGACGCGCCGACACCGTCGCGCTCTGCGAGCGGCTCGACCTCGCCCGAGTCGACGACCCGATGAACACGGACCCGGCGTATCGGCGCGTCTGGTTGCGGCACGAGGTGCTCCCCGCGCTGGAGCGGGGTTCGGGGCGGGATCTCGTGCCGGTGCTCGCCCGCCAGGCCGAAGTGCTCCGGAGCGAATCCGATTTCCTCGACGAGCTGGCCCGGGCCGCGTGGCCGCCGGACGACGACGACGCGCCCGCCGCCAGCCTGGCGGCGATGCCCACCGTCCTCGCCCGGCGGGCGGTGCGGTGCTGGATCGGCCCGCCGCCCCCGGCGTTCGACGAGGTCGAGCGGGTCCTGGCGGTCGCGCGCGGCGACGCCCGGGCCACGGAGCTCGCCGGGGGCCGGCGCGTCCGCCGCCGCGGGGGCCAGCTCGCCATCGAGCCGTCCGTTCCCGAGCGGTAGGTTCCTGGCCGTGACCGACCCGAACCTCGGCAAGATCGTCGTCACCGAAGACGACCTCCAGCAGCGGATCGGGGAGCTCGGCAAGGAGCTCACGTCCGACTACGCGGGCCGCCCGCCGCTCCTCGTCGGCGTGCTCAAGGGGGCGTTCATGTTCATGAGCGACCTCGCCCGGGCCATCGACCTGCCGGTCGAGTTCGACTTCATGGCGGTGTCGTCGTACGGGTCGGCCACCCGCACGAGCGGGGTCGTGCGCATCCTGATGGACCTCGACCTCGATCTGTCCGACCGTCACGTGGTGATCGTGGAGGACATCGTCGATTCCGGCCTCACGCTCGCGTATCTCCGCAAGAACCTCGCGGCGCGGGGCCCCGCCTCGCTCGAGGTATGCGCGTTGCTCGTCAAGGAGGGGCTGCAGAAGGTCGAGCTCGACATGCGCTACGTCGGGTTCCGCATCCCGCCCGAGTTCGTCGTCGGGTACGGACTCGACGTCGCCGAGCGCTACCGGAACCTGCCCCACATCGTCGAGTACACGGGGCCGGAGAGCGCGTGATCGACGCGGGGTGGGCAGAGGTAGCCTGAAGGCCGACGCCGACGGGAGCCCGGGTGCGCAAAGGCCGCCGCAACATCCTCATCTACGCAGCCGTGGTGATCCTCGGCGGCGTGTTGGTGTGGCAGTTCCTCCTCGATCGTGGCCCCGATCGCCGACGCCTCGACATCAACGAGTTCTCGACCCTGCTCGACGACGGCGACGTCGCCGAGGCCACCCTGCTCGACCGCGATCACGAGGTCCGGGGCGAGCTGGCTGACGGCACCGCCTACGAGGTGCGGTTCCCGGCGGAGTACACCGACGAGATCACCGACCAGATCCGTGACGCCGACGTCGCCGCCTTCGACGTCGACGCTCAGCAGGAGAACACGTGGGTCACGCTCCTCTGGAACATCGCCCCGATCCTCATCATCCTGCTCTTCGCACTGTGGTTCCTCACCCGTCTGCAGGGTGGCGGCAGGGTCATGAGCTTCGGCAAGTCGCGGGCCAAGGCGGTGGCGAAGGACCAGCCCAAGACGACCTTCGCCGACGTGGCCGGCCTCGACGAGGCGGTCGAGGAGCTCCAGGAGATCAAGGACTTCCTCGAGGCGCCCGGCAAGTTCCAGGACATGGGCGCCAAGATCCCCAAGGGTGTGCTGCTCTTCGGGCCCCCCGGCACCGGGAAGACCCTGCTGGCCAAGGCGGTGGCCGGCGAGGCCGGGGTGCCGTTCTTCTCGATCAGCGGCTCCGACTTCGTCGAGATGTTCGTCGGCGTCGGCGCGTCGCGGGTACGGGACCTGTTCGAGCAGGCGAAGGCGGCGGCCCCCGCGATCGTGTTCGTCGACGAGATCGACGCCGTCGGTCGCCACCGCGGCGCCGGACTCGGCGGCGGGCACGACGAGCGCGAGCAGACACTGAACCAGATGCTCGTCGAGATGGACGGCTTCGACCAGAAGGCCGGGGTGATCCTGGTCGCCGCCACCAACCGTCCCGACATTCTCGACCCCGCGCTGCTGCGACCGGGCCGCTTCGACCGCCAGATCGTGGTCGACCGGCCCGACCTCGAGGGACGCAAGGCGATCCTCCGCGTGCACGCGCGGGGCAAGCCCCTCGCCGACGGCGTCGATCTCGACGTGATCGCCCGCCGCACGCCCGGGTTCACGGGCGCCGATCTCGCCAATCTGATGAACGAGGCTGCCCTGCTCTCGGCCCGCCACGACCTGCGCCTGATCGGGACGCACCAGCTCGAGGAGGCGATCGACCGGGTGATGGCCGGCCCCGAACGCAAGAGCCGCCTGATCTCCGAGCGCGAGAAACGCGTCATCGCGTACCACGAGGGCGGGCACGCGCTCGTCGCGCACGCCCTTCCGAACACCGACCCGGTACACAAGGTCTCGATCATCCCCCGCGGCCGAGCGCTCGGGTACACGCTCACGCTGCCGGTCGAGGACAAGTTCCTCGTCCGCCGCAGCGAGCTCGTCGACGAGCTCGCCATGTTGCTCGGCGGGCGGACGGCCGAAGAGCTCATCTTCTCCGACCCGACGACAGGGGCGCAGAACGACATCGAGCGCGCCACGACGATCGCCCGGCAGATGGTGATGGAGTTCGGCATGAGCGACACGCTCGGGCCTCTCCGCTTCGGGCAGGCCCAGGGCGAGGTGTTCCTCGGCCGCGACCTCGCGACCACGCCGGACTACTCCGACGAGGTTGCCGCCGGCATCGACGCCGAGGTTCGCCGCCTCGTGGAATCGGCCCACGAGCGGGCACGAGCGATCCTCGAGGTCAACCGCGCCGTCCTCGACCGTCTCGCCGCCGAGCTCGTGACCGACGAGACGCTCGACACCGACCGGGTGCAGGAGATCTTCGCCGCCGTGCAACCGTGGACCGCGGGTGTGCACGACCACGGGTCGGGGCGGGCGTCGTCGGTCGCGGCCTCCGCGTCCGACACCGGGGCGGAACCGAGGAGGGGGCAGCCATGACCGACCCCCCGCTGCACGCGGTACCACCCGACGCCGCCGCCGATGCACCTCGCCCTGAGATCGACAAGCTGCGCATCGAACGCGCCGTCCGTGAGATCCTCACTGCCATCGGCGAGGATCCGGACCGCGACGGTTTGCGCGCGACCCCGCGGCGCATCGCCGCCATGTACGAGGACATCTTCAGCGGCCTGCACGAGGACCCGCGCCGGCACCTCGTCACCACGTTCGAGGCCGAGCACGACGAGATGGTCATGGTGCGCGACATCCCGCTGACGAGTTTCTGTGAGCATCATCTCGTCCCGTTCAACGGACGTGCGCACGTGGCCTACGTCCCCGGTGACGACGGCCGGATCACCGGCCTGTCGAAGCTCGCCCGCGTCGTCGACGGCTTCGCCAAGCGACCGCAGGTGCAGGAACGGCTGACGACGCAGATCGCAGACGCGATGATGGAAGCGCTCCAGCCGCTCGGAGTCTTCGTGGTCATCGAGGCCGAGCACCTCTGCATGACCATGCGCGGTGTCAGGAAGCCCGGGTCGCTCACCATCACGTCGGCGGTGCGCGGCATCTTCAAGGACAATCCCGCCACCCGCGCGGAGGCGATGAGCTTCGTCGGCCAACCCGGCCTCCGGAACTGATGGCGGGCCGGGCGGTGCGCACCGGTGCCGCCACCGCGCTGGCGGCCTGCGGCTGGACGGACACCGCCCCCCCGCCCACCGGAAGCCCGGCCGCCGACCGGCTCGAA
>DASUUL010000078.1:0-2191 GCA_036374115.1 Acidimicrobiia bacterium
AGGCTCACCTCGGTCATGAACTCCACCGGATAGCCGCGGGCCGCCTGCCACGCCGCCAGCGCCCGGAGGAGGGCCTTGGCCTCCCGCTTGTTGCCGATGAAGTTGTCGTCGACCACGAAGATGTTGGAGACGCCGAGGGCATGAATGGCCTCCACCTCGGCCATCACCTGCGCCACCGACTTCGTGCGCGGACGCCGCCCGTACATCACGATGATGTCGCAGAACTCGCACGTGAACGGGCAGCCCCGCGCGAACTGTATCGTCATGGTCCGGTAGCGGTCGACCTTGAGCAGGTCGAAGCGGGGCACCGGCGAGTCGAGCATGCTCGGCTTCTCCCCCTCGTGGTACTCGGCCTGCCAGGCGCCCGCGCCGTACTCGCGCAGGAACTGCGCCCAGGTGTGCTCCACCTCGCCCACGAAGAGGACGTCCACCCGCCCGCGCAGCTCCTCGGGGCACAGCGTCGCGAACGGTCCGCCGGCGACGACGAAGCGGCCGCGCCGGCGGAAGGCCGCGGCGAGCTCGAAGATCCGCGGCTTGTGGACGACGTAGCCGGTGATCCCGACGATGTCGGCGTCGGTGTCGAAATCGACCGGTTCCACGTTCTCGTCGCACAGAACGACCTCGTGCCCGACCGGCGTGAGCGCGGCCACCGTCGGCAGGGCGAGGTTGGGGAAGACGCAGCGCTTGCCGAGGCTGGGCAGGACGCGGTCGAAGGTCCAGAACGACTCGGGGTTCCGGGGGGCGATCAGCAGGATCTTGATGACGGGCCTCCTCCGCGGCGTGGTCCGACGCTCGGCGCCACCGGGCGAGCCGGGTATGACCTGCATCATACCCTCGGCCCGGGCCCGACGCGAAATTCGCGGTGGTAGAGTAAGGTCCGCCGCCCGGCGCGCGACGCCGGGCGGCCACGTCCGACTCCCGGAGGCCGCATGACGTACACCGACGTCCTCTACGACAAGCGCGACGGCGTCGCCTGGATCACGATCAACCGGCCCGAGGTGCGCAACGCCTTCCGCACGCGGACCGTCCACGAGCTCACCGACGCCTTCCAGGACGCCCGCTTCGACCCCGCCATCGGCGTGGTGGTCCTGACGGGCGCGGGCGACAAGGCCTTCTGCTCCGGCGGCGACCAGAAGGAGCGCGGCGCCGGCGGCTACTCGGCCGACGGCCAGCGCCCGATGAACGTCGACGCCCTGCACACGGCCATCCGGCACTGTCCCAAGCCCGTCATCGCCATGGTGAACGGGTTCGCCATCGGCGGTGGCCACGTGCTGCACGTGCTCTGCGACCTGTCGATCGCCGCCGACACCGCGGTGTTCGGCCAGACCGGCCCGCGCGTGGGCAGCGTGGACGCCGGGCACGGCACGGGCTACCTGGCCCGGGTCGTGGGGGAGAAGAAGGCGCGCGAGATCTGGTACCTGTGCCGGCAGTACTCGGCGCAGGAGGCGCTGGCCATGGGCCTCGTCAACAAGGTGGTGCCGGCCCGGGATCTGCGGGCCGAGGTCGAGCAGTGGTGCACGGAGCTGCTCGAGAAGAGCCCGACCGCGCTCGCGCTCGCCAAGCAGTCGTTCAACATCGACTCCGAGCCCCGGGCCGGCGTGGCGGAGTTCGCGTCCACGGCACTCAACCTCTACTACCAGACGCCGGAGGCGATGGAGGGCCGGAACGCGTTCGTCGAGAAGCGGCCGGTCGACTTCAAGAAGTTCCGGGCGTAAGTGGCGACGTTCGACACCGATCTCACCGCCGAACGGATCCGCGAGTGCACGGCGCGCGGGTTCTGGCGGCAGGAGAGCGTCGAGCTCTACCTCGACCGGTGGGCGACCCGGCGGCCGGACCGGACGGCCATGGTGGACGGGGCGGGCCGGTGCACGTACGCGGAGCTCGCGCGGACCGTGGAGCGGGTCGCGCACGGCCTGGCCGCTCACGGCGTCGAGCGCGGGCGGGTCGTCTCCTGCCAGCTGCCCAACTGGAGCGAGTTCATCGTGGTGCTGCTGGCCGCCGCCCGCCTGGGCGCCGTCGTGAACCCGATCCCGCCCATCTACCGCGCCAGCGAGCTCCGCTTCATGCTGAACCGCCTCGAGTCGTGCGTGGTCGTCATCCCGGGCACCTTCCGGGGATTCGACCACGTCGCGATGCTCGCCGCCCTCCGGCCCGAGCTCCCGCGCGTCGAGCACGTCTTCGTGGCGCGGGG
>DASUUL010000079.1:0-5082 GCA_036374115.1 Acidimicrobiia bacterium
GTAGGTGGCGGGGATGTGCCCCTCGCCGAGCGCCTCCTCGTACTCCTTGCCCGCGAAGTACGGGGGGGAGGTGACCACGAGGGCAACCGACCGGTCGGGGACCTGGGGCATGGAGACGGCGTTGCCGCAGAAGATCTCGTCGATCGCCTTCCGCGGGTCGATCTCGTCGTCGTCTTCCCGCAGCTCCGGAGGAGTGAAGCGGTCGTAGAAGGTGGTGGCGTCGTGGTTCTCCCGCCGGCCGACGCCGAAGCTCGACGTCGACGTGGGCCTGCGTCGCTCGCTCAACCGTCCACCTCCGCCATCCGCCGATTGTTCCATTGTGCCGAGGGGGTGTGACGGTTATGGCGCCGGCATCGGCCCTGGTCAGGCGCCGAGATCGGCGAACGTCGCCATCTCCCCCAGCACCCGGGCCGCCGACTGCACGATCGGGACGGCGAGGCACCCGCCCGTTCCCTCGCCCAGGCGCAGTCCCAGGTCGATCAGGGGATCGAGACCGAGGTGGTCGAGCACGGCCCCGGCGCCGGGCTCGGGCGAGCGGTGACCGGCGACGCAGTGGGCGGCCACGCCCGGCGCGAGGGCCTCGGCGACGGCGAGGCCGGCGAGCGTGATCACGCCGTCGACGACCACCGGGACGCGCGCGGCGGCCCCCGCGACCACGAACCCGGCGATGGCGGCGATCTCGAGTCCGCCGACCTCGGCGAGCACCGCGACCGGATCGTCGAGGCACCGCGCACGTTCGGCCGCCCCGGCCACCACCGCGGTCTTGCGGGCGACGGTGGCGGGGTCGCTGCCCGCGCCCGGACCGGTGACGGCAGCGGGCGCGCGGTCGCAGAGCACGGCGACGAGCGCGGCCGCGGCCGTCGTGTTCCCGATGCCCATGTCGCCGGTGACGAGCAGGTCGTGGCCGTCGCCGGTGAGCTCGGCGGCGACGCGCGCGCCGGCGTCGAGGGCGGCGAGGGCGTCGTCGCGTGTCATCGCGGGCCCGTCGGCCAGGTTGTCGGTCCCGGGTCGCACCTTGTGGTGCCGCACGGCGGGCTGCTCACGGAGCTCGGCGGCGACACCGACGTCGATCACGTGGACCGACGCACCCACCTGGCGCGCGAGCGCGTTGATGGCGGCGCCGCCGGCCACGAAGTTGGCGACCATGTGTGCGGTGACGTCCTGGGGCCACATCGTGACGCCCGCGCCGGCGACGCCGTGGTCGGCGGCGAACACCGCCACCGCCGGCGACCGGGGCACCGGCGGGGGGCACACGCCGCTGATGGCGGCGAGCTGGGCGCCGAGCGCCTCGAGCGCACCCAACGATCCCGGCGGCTTGGTGAGCAGCTCGTGGTGCGCCCGGGCGGAGGCGCGCGCGGCCTCGTCGAGCGGCCGGAGAGCCTCGATCGCGCGCGCAAGGTTGCGCTCACTCACGCGGGAGCCCCGGGAGCGCGTCGGCGAGGCGGTCGATTCCGTCGAGATCGGGAACCGCGATGCGTACCCCACCGTGGATGCCGAACGTCCCGGTGTCGCGCACGAGCACGCCGGCCCGGCCGAGGTGATCGCGCACCCCCGGCGCCCTGCGGACGAGGAGGTAGTTGGCGTCGGACGGGTCGGGCTCGAGGCCGTGCCGGCGGAGGACCCCGGCCAGGACGGTCCGGAGGTGGCGGATCGTCACGGCCCACTTCGGGAGGTTGGCGGCGGCGACGAGCTCCGGCAGGACGGCGGCGGCGAGCGCGTTGAGCGACCATTCCGGCCGGCGCGCCCGCACCGCTTCGGCGAACCGCGCGTCGGGCGCGAGCACGTAGCCGGCCCGCAGCCCCGGGCACGCGAACACCTTCGTGAGGGAACCCACCACCACGGCGCCGAAGTCGCGGCGGGTCCACTCCCCGGCGGCGAGCGGGTAGAAGGCCTCGTCCCACACCGCCGCCTTCTCGGTGCGGGGCGCGAGCCGACCGGTGGGATTGTGCGGGTTCGAGCGCCACCGGGGGCCGGTCGGGTCGACCCACCGCAGGTGGCGGGCGTAGAGCGAGAAGTCGAAGGGGTCGACGTCGCCGCAGGGCCGTTCGGCCGCGACGAGCGCGATCGCCTCCGACCCGCCGTTCGTCAGCACGACGTTCGCCTCGTCGACGTGCATCGCGGCGGCGAGCGCCGCGGTCGCGGGCCCCGGGTCGGGGTAACGCGTGACCGCGTCGGCATGCGCCCGCACCAGGTCGGCCACGTGCGGTGCGCACGGGTTGAGGCTCACGGACAGGTCGAGGATCTCGCCCACGTCGACGCCGAGCGCGCTCGCAAGCCTGGCCCCGTCACCCCCGTGCGCCCCGGGCGCCGGCACCCTCCCACCGTCCGCCGTCACTGTTGCCGCGCCGACCGTGGGGAGAGCGACGCCACGGCGAGAAGGGTGAGGACCGAGACGAGGCCGAGCTCGACGCGGTCGGCGAGGTGGACGGCACGGGCGATGTCGGCCGGGCCGGGGCGGGGGCCGGTGCCGAGCCGGGGGCGGTGCTCGACGCGGTCGCCGTAGCGCAGCGTCCCGCCGAGCTCGAGGCCGAGGGCGGCCGCGAACGCGGCTTCGGCCACACCGGCGTTCGGCGACGGGTGCGCGGGCGCGTCCCGGCGGACGTGCCGCACCACGGCGCTCGCCCGGGCCGGGGAGACCGCGGCCACGAGCGCGGCCGTGACCCGGGCGGGCAGGAAGTTGGCGGCGTCGTCGAGGCGGGCGGCGACACGGCCGAAGTGCTCGTAGCGGGCGTTGCGATGCCCGACCATGGCGTCCATCGTGTTGACGGCGCGGTAGCCGAGCGCCCCCGGGGCTCCGAGCGCGCTCCCCCAGAGCGCGGGCGCCACGACGGCGTCGACGGTGTTCTCGGCCAGCGACTCGATCACGGCGGCGGCGACCGCCGACGCGTCGAGCTCGCTCGGGTCGCGCCCGCACAGCGACGCCAGGTGCGCCCGGGCGGCGTCGAGGTCACCGTCGTCGAGGAGACGACCGACGGCGACGGCCTCCGCCCGGAGCATGCGCCCGGCCGCGCTCGCGGCCACCCCCAGCGCGGTCGAGCCGGCGAGTCGGCCCGCGAGCAGGCCGGCTGCGACGCCGCCGGCCGCGTAGCCCGCACCCGCACGGGCGTCGTCCCGGTAGACGCGGCGCTCGACCGCGCCCATGAGGTGGCCGAACCCGGCGACGGGGTGGAGACCCGCGGGCGGCTCGCCCAGCACCCGGTCGGCAAGGAGTCCCACCGCGGCACCTCCGGTCCGGCGCAAGACGCGACTTCTTACCACCGCGCGGCGCCCACGACGAGGCCGGCGACCTGGCCGACGACGACGGCGGCGCCGAGCACGTCGCCGGTGAACCCGCCGATCCGGCGGTGCGCGAGCGCGAGCACGCCCGCTCCGGCGAGCACCGCGCCGGCGACGGCGGCGAGACCGCGCCATCCATCGACCCCGGCGGCGAGCGCGCCCGCCGGCACCAGCGCAGCCAGCGGCCACGCCGGCGCCGGTCGCGTCAGCATCAAGGTGGCCATGCCCTCGGGGCGCACGTACCGCAGGAACGTCGCCCCCCCGACGACGGTGGTCCGGGCCGTGCACCACAGCGCGACCAGCAGCGCCACGCTCACCGCCTGACCGCCGAGCGCGGCCACTTCCGCGAGCAGCATCACCGCGACCACCGCGACCCCGAACGCACCGACGTCGGCCGTGCGCATGATGCGCAGCCGCTCGCTGCGGTCGGCGTGGCAGAGGAGGCCGTCGGCGGTGTCGGCCAGCCCGTCGACGTGGAGCATGCCGGTGACCGCGAGGTCGGCGACCACCACGAGCGTGGCCGCCACCAGCGGCGGGAACACCTCGTCGGCCGCCCACCACACGCCACCGAGGAGGGCGCCGATAGCGGCGCCGACCACCGGGAACCACGCCCACGCCCCCGCCGTCGGCGCCCTGGACCGGCCGAAGACGGTGAGGAGTGCGACCGCCGCCCGCATCAACCCGCCCCGGGGAGCCGGTCGACCGGCGCCAGGTCCAGCGCCCGGCCGGCGACGACGAGCAGGACGCGGTCGGCGACGGCGGCGACCCCCCGGTTCACGTCGCCGAGCGCGTCGGTGAAGCGCCGGCCCGACTCGGTGGTCGGGTGTACCGCCAGGCCGACCTCCTCCGACACCAGCACCGTCGGCGCCCGCCGCCGCCCGAGCGCGGTCGCGAGCGCGGCGGCGTCGACGGCCATGCCGGGAGCGTGCGCCACCCACGTGCCCAGCGAGTCGACGAGCACCGGCCCGTCGATCCCCGCGATCACCTCGGGGAGGTCGGGCCCGCACTCGATGGTCGACCACGTCGCCGGCCGCCGCGCCCGGTGCGCCTCGACGCGCGCCGCCAGCTGCGGGTCGGTGATCACCGCCGTCGCCACGAACGTGCAGCGTTCGCCGAACCCGGCGGCGAGGCGCTCGGCCACCTCCGACTTGCCCGACCGGGTGCCGCCGAGCACGAGGACGATCACGGGGCCGGCTCCCCGGCGGGCTGCGCCCGGCGCCAGGCGACGGTTCCCGCCGCCACCGCCGCGTGCACCGCCCGTGCCAGGCCAGCACCGACGGGCGCGCGGGGTCCCGCGAACTCCTCGGCGGTGCCCGTGGTCGGGCACACCACGCACACGGCGTCGCTGGCGGTGCCGGTCGCGCCGACGCCGTGATCGGCGAGGGCCTGCACCTTCGCTTCGGTGGCGGTGACGACCGCGTTCACCAGCGCCGCCTCCGTCAGCCGGACCGGAACACCGGCAACGACGTTGATGGTGCCCACGGCCGGCGCGCTCGGCTCCCCAGCGGGCGCGGCTGCGAGCGTCGGGTGGCGCAGCCCCACGGTCGCGTGGGCGGCGACGCCGCCGTCGACCGCGCTCGCGACACCGGCGACGGCCGCGGCGGTGAGGAAGCCGACACCGGGCCCCGTACACCCGAGCTCGGCGGCGATGGCGCCGAGGTGGGCATGGACGTCGGTACGGGCGTAGTCGAGATCGACCTGCGCGTTCACGATCCAGTGCCGCGGGCCGATGCCCCCGCCGACGGGCGTCGACGCGATCGCGACCACGGGCGCCTCGAACCGCCACACCAGCGCAGGCCGGGAGCC
>DASUUL010000080.1:0-3115 GCA_036374115.1 Acidimicrobiia bacterium
GCCCACGTGGATCGCGATCTTCCCCGTGCTGAAGAAGTTGCCCGCGAACGACCGGTCGCTCACCAGCGACACCGCACTCACCTTCGAGTACGGCACCGACGTGATCGCCAGGTTCCGCCCCGCGAACGACTTGTCCTGCAGGATCACCCGGCGGTCGGTGAGGCCGATGAACCCCGTGCCGATGCCGACGGCGTCGTAGACGGCGATGATGGTCTCGCCCTGGAGCAGGCCGTTCTGGATCTGCTGGAGCTGGTCTCGCCGGTCGTGAGGAATGTTCGGAGCCATGCCCCTCAGCCTATGCGCGCCTGGCTACAGGTCCGGCGGGGTCAGCGGCGGCGCCACCGTCTCCAGCGCGGCCGCCACCCGGTACATGCGGTCGTCGGCCAGGGTCGGCGCCATCACCTGCAGGCCCACCGGCAGCCCGCCCGACAGGCCGGCCGGCACCGAGATCGCCGGCCCTCCGTACAGGTTCGACGGGATCGTGAACAGGTCGGCCAGGTACATCTGGTACGGGTCGGCCGTGCGCGAGCCCAGTTCGAATGCCACGAACGGCGTGGTCGGCGACACCAGCACGTCGACCCGCTCGAAGGCGGAAGCGAAGTCGCGGCTGATCAGCGTGCGGACCTTCTGCGCCTGCCCGTAGTAGGCGTCGTAGTAGCCGCTCGACAACGCGTACGTACCGATCATGATGCGGCGCTTCACCTCGGGGCCGAAGCCGGCCTCGCGGGTCACCGACATGACCTCCTCCAGCGCCCGGTTGCCGTCGTCGCCGACGCGCAGGCCGTACCGCACGCCGTCGAACCGGGCCAGGTTCGAGGAGCACTCGCTGGGCGCGATGAGGTAGTACGCCGGCAGCGCGTACTGGAAGTGCGGGCACGACACCTCGACCACCTCGGCGCCGAGCTTCACCAGCGCCTCGATGCTCTCGCGGAACACCGCCATGACGCCCGGTTCGGCGCCCTCGCCGGAGAACTCGCGCACCACGCCGAGCCGCACGCCGGTGAGGTCGCCGGTGGCGCCGAGGCGGGCGGCGCCGACGACGTCGGGCACCGGGGCCGGGATCGAGGTGGAGTCGCGCGGGTCGTGACCGGCGATCACCGCGTGCAGGCGCGCGGCGTCCTCCACCGTGCGGGCGCACGGCCCGGGAGTGTCCAAAGAGGACGAGAACGCGATGAGCCCGTACCGCGACGTGCCGCCGTACGTGGGCTTCGCGCCGACAGTGCCGGTCACCGCGCCCGGCTGCCGGATCGAGCCGCCGGTGTCGGTTCCGATCGCGAGCGGCGCCTCGTACGCGGCCAGCGCCGCCGACGAGCCGCCACCCGAGCCGCCGGGGATGCGGGTGAGGTCCCACGGGTTGTACGTGGGCCCGTAGGCCGACCACTCGGTCGACGAGCCCATCGCGAACTCGTCCATGTTGGTCTTGCCGAGGATCACCAGGCCGGCGTCCTTCATGCGGGACACGATCGTGGCGTCGTACGGCGGCTTCCAGCCCTCTAGGATCTTCGAGCCGGCCGTCGACGGCACGCCCTTCGTGGTCACCACGTCTTTCACCGCGATCGGCACCCCGGCGAGCGGGCCGAGCTTCCCGCCCGCGGCCCGCGCCGCGTCGACCTTCTCGGCCGCGGCGAGCGCGCCCTCGGTGTCGACGTGGAGGAACGCGTGCACGCGGTCGTCGACGGCGGCGATCCGGTCGAGGTGGGCCCGGGTCACGTCGACCGCGGAGGTTTCCCCCGACGCGATCGCCGAGGCGATCGCCGTCGCGGTCATTCTGGTCACGTCGCTCACGCCTATGCCTCCTCGTCGAGAATTCGCGGGACCCGGAAGCGCTGCTCGGCCTGGTCGGGCGCGCCCGACAGCGCCTCCCCCGGCGTGAGGCCCGGCACGACGACGTCTTCGCGGAACACGTTGGTGAGCGGCACCGAGTGCGAGGTCGGCGGGATGTCGTCGGCCGCCACCTCACCCACCCGGGCGACCGACTGCAGGATCACGTCGAGCTGGCCGGCGAACATGTCGAGTTCGTCGGGCGTGACGGCCAGGCGCGACAGGCGCGCAAGATGCGCCACCTCGTCGCGGGAGATCGCGGCCATGACGGCTCCTTCTCAACGCGGTCACTGATGTCCGGACGAGTCTATTTGCCGGCCCGGACGCCCTTGTCCCCACCCCGACCCAGGTGACCGAGCACCGTGGAGAGCAGGCCCACCAGCGTGTCGACCTCGTCCGGCGTCAACGCGCCGAACCACGACGCGACCGCCACCTCGTCGGCGGCGTCGCGCCCGCGCCAGTACCGGGCGTTGGCCTCGGTGGTGACGAGCCGTTTGCGTCGCCGGTCGGCCGGGTCGGGCTCGACCGCGAGGAGCCCTTTACGTTCCAGCGCCGCCACCAGTTGGGCGGCGTTCTGGTGGCTGGTGCCGAGGGCGGCCGCCGCGGCGCCGAGTGTGGGCGAGTCGAGCGCGATCACCGCGGTCAGCAGGGCGGCCTGCTGAGTGGTGAGGCCGTCGGGGCGCAGGCGCTCGTCCATGAGGTAGCGCAGCCGCTGGGCGAGCAGGAGCACGGCCCGGAACGCGCGCACCGACGGGGTGACCGGGGAGTCAGGGCCGAGACCGTAGACGTCGGGAGACATAGGCAATATATTACCTAACTGTGATCGCCCTGCTCGCACAAGGTGCCTACCTCTCCGAGACGTCCCGGATGATCGAGCTGTACCGGGCCCTGACCGCCCGCGGCGCCGACGTCCGCGTAGCCACCCACGGCGGCGCCCACCGGAACCTGCTCGACGCGGCCGGCATCGTGCACGAGGTGGTCGGCCCGCCGATGAACGCCGAGCGCGGGGCGCGTTTCGTCGCCGACGCGCCCGGGCTGGGCGACGTGCGGCAGAGCATGTACTCCGACACCGAGCTCCGCCAGTACGTGCTGGCCGAGGCGAAGTGGCTACGCGGGATCGGCGCGCGGGTCGCGGTCACCGGGTTTCTGCTCACCGCGCAGCTGTCGACGCGCCTCGCCGGCGTCTCGCTGGTGACCACGCACACCGGCAGCTGGGTGCCGCCGGTGTGGGAGCGCGGCCTGCTGCCGCCCGACCCGCCGTGGCGGGCGATGCGCATGCTGCCCGAGCCGCTGC
>DASUUL010000081.1:0-3336 GCA_036374115.1 Acidimicrobiia bacterium
CGCGAACCCGTCGACGAACATGCGTGGCGTCCCCGGATGGTCGAGCTCGGGGCACGGCCAGAACACTCCGCCCTCGGCCTCGATCTTCTCGTAGGTGATGCCGAAGTAGTCGGCCGAACCGCCCTTCGACGCCACTCGCAGCTCGTCGAAGATTGCTCGGCTCGACCGGAAGTCGAAGGCATCGGCGCGACGCCCGAGCCGGCGGGCGATCTCGCAGATGATCTCCCAGTCGACGCGTGCCTCACCGGGCGGGTCGGCGGCCCGGTTGTGCTTCACCACCCGACCTTCGCCGTTCGTGGTCACGCCCTCGTCCTCGGCCCAGACCGACCCGGGGAGCACCACGTCGGCGCGTGCGGCGGTCTCGGAGAGGAAGAAGTCGACCTGCACGTGGAACTCGAGGGCCTCGTAGCCGCGCTCGATCTCGGAGAGGTTGGGCATCGAGACCAGCGGGTTGTTGCAGATCCCGAGCAAGCCCTTGATCTCGCCCCGCGCCATCTGGTGGACCATCTCCACCGCCGACGTTCCCTTGCCGGGCAGCTCCGACTCGTCGACGCCCCAGATCCCGGCGATGTAGCGGCGTGCCTCCGGATCCTCGATGCTGCGGGCGCCCGGGAGCTGGTCGGACTTCTGGCCGTGTTCACGTCCGCCCTGGCCGTTCCCCTGGCCGGTGAGCGTGCCGTAGCCGGCCCCCGGCCGGGCGAGCATCCCCGTGGCGAGGACGAGGTTGATGACCGACAGGCAGCTGTCGACGCCGTGCACGTGGTGCTCCAGGCCTCGACCGTGCATCGCCATTGCACGGTCCGTGCCACCCCAGAGTCGTGCGACCCGCTCGATCACCTCCGGATCGACGCCGCAGATCTCACCCGCCCGGCGAGGCGGGTACCGGCGCGCGAGCTCGCGCACCTGCTCCCAGCCGCTGGTCCGTTCGGCGATGAACGCGTCGTTGGTCAGTCCTTCGCGCTCGATGACGTGGAGCACGCCGTTGAAGAAGGCGACGTCGGTGCCCGGTCGAAGCGGCACGTGGACGTCTGCGGTGCGCGCCAGCGGTGTCTCGCGCGGATCGACGGTCACCAACCGAGCCCCACGGTCGCGAGCCGCCCAGATGTACTGCGTGAGCACCGGGAAGCACTCGCCGATGTTCGTGCCCGCGACGAGGATGGTCTCGGCGTCGAGAAGGTCGTACCACGGGCTCGAAGCGCGATCGGTGCCGAACGCAAGGCGGTTCGCGGCGGCCGCCGAGACCATGCAGAGCCGGCCGTTGTAGTCGACGTGCCGGGTACCGAGCGCGACCCGGGCGAACTTACCCATCAGGTACGCCTTCTCGGTCGTCATCGACGACCCCGAGTACACCGCGAACGCGTCCCGGCCGTACGCGTCCTGGATCCGCCGGATCTCCGAGACGACCCGGTCGAGCGCCTCGTCCCACGAAGCGCGCCGGAGAGGACCACCTCTGCGGTCGCGTACGAGCGGTGACACCAGCCGGTCCGGGTGATCGACCTGCTGGTAGGCGGTCACTCCCTTGGGGCAGAGCTTCAACCGGTTGATCGGGTGGTCGCGCGGCTCGACACCGAACACCTTGCCCTGGGAGTCGACCCGCAGGTACATCCCACACTGAACGCCGCAGTAGGAGCAGTGCGTCGGCACGAGGCGCTCGCCGCCCGCGTGCGTGGTCCAGTGGTGCGAACCCGCATCGCCGACCTCCACGAACCGGTCGACGCCCGCCGCGGGCGCGCCCCCCGGGCGTGCCGCGCTCACCGGAAGCCGTCCTTGACGTGTTCGAGGTAGGCGGCGCCCCGTGTGAGCCGTTTGCAGCGCGGGCACGTCTCGGTCCAGCCCTCGAACCCGAGCCCGAGCTCACCCATGGTCTCCTGGAGGTCGCCGAGGAACTCCGCCGTCTCGAGCGGGTCGCCGCACCGGCGACACCTCGCCGGGCCGTCCCGATCGAGTGCGGCCTGCTTTGCGACCTGCACGCCCAGGCTCGCCGGGCGCTGGATCACGTGGAAGAACTTCCCGAACGGGATGTAGAGGAGCGTCAGCACGACTGCCGCCATGTGGAGGATGGCGAGGAAGTCGTAGTAGCGACCGTCGAGGGCGAGGCTCGAGAACGTCAGGAGCAGCCCGGTCGCCGAGATCACGACCAGCGCGACCAGCGGTGTGAGGTCGTGCCCCAGACGCTGGAGCACCGCGAGCTCACGATCCCGGAAGCGCCGCCACAGGAAGTACGCCACACCGGCGATGACGAGCACCGCCGCGAGGTCGAGCACGTGGAACACGATCCAGCCGAACCACGAGGTGGCGTCGAACGCCCCGAGCTCGAAGCCGGCGACGAACGCGTCGTAGTCGGTCGACGTGGCCGAGCGCGTCTCGAATCGGAACCAACCGAAGGTCAGCGGGAACGTCACCAGCGTCGCCAGGACGACCCCCCAGAACACCGCCTGGTGCGCAAGCCACCGGCCGGCGCCGCGGGCGGCGATGAAGCGCTGGAACCCGAGGTTCCCGACCACGGCCCGGGGCACCTGGCTCGGCGAGCGCCGGAAGTTGCGAAATGACAGGAACGAGCGCCAGCCCCGCCGGAACCAGTGGCGGGCGGGCGGGCTCTGGAGCCAGACCACGTAGCGGTACGTGACCCCGAAGGCGAGGAAGACCGTGGCGGTGGCGTAGCCCACCAGCGCGGCGTCGAAGTCGCGCAGGCCCCGGCTCCCGAGCACGATGGCGGCGAGCACGGCGACCGAAACGGCCGTGGCGACGGCCGATGCCCACACGTCGACGCCGCGCCGTTCCCGTGCCATCGCTGCTCCCCCCGGGCGTCGACCGGGCCAGGCGTCGATCCGGTCGCTCCGCAACCTGGAACCTATTCCAGCGGTGGTCCCCGGTGGGCGGGAGCCGCGAGACTGCACCTGACGAGCCGTCAGACGAGCAAGGAGCGGCGCGGCATGGCCGATCACCCCACCCGAGACGACATCGACCTGGTCGACGGGGGCTTCTACGTCGACGATCCCGGGCCCAGGTACGAGTGGATGCGCGCCCACGCGCCGGTGTACTTCGACTCGGGCAACGGCGTGTGGGGCCTCGCGTCGTACGCGGCGGTGATCAGCGCGTCGAAGGACCCGGCGACGTTCTCGAACGCCGGTGGCATCCGACCGGACTCCGGACCGATCGCGATGATGATCGACATGGACGACCCCGAGCACTGGAAGCGGCGCAAGCTCGTCAACAAGGGCTTCACGCCTCGCCGCGTACGCGACAGCGAGGCGAAGATCCGCCAGGTCTGCGACGAGATCATCGATGCGGTGTGCGAGCAGGGAGAGTGCGACTTCGTACGCGACATCGCCGCAC
>DASUUL010000082.1:0-18096 GCA_036374115.1 Acidimicrobiia bacterium
GACCTTGTCGACGAACTCCGTGCCCTCGACGGTCTTGTGCCGGCCCGGCACCGTGCGCGACCGGTAGACCTTCTGCATCAGCGCGTGGAAGAGGATGTCGTTCACGAGCGTCGACTTGCCGCTGCCGCTCACGCCCGTGACGGAAACGAAGCAGCCCAGCGGGAACTCGACGTCGATGTTCTGGAGGTTGTGGTCCCGCGCCCCGCGCACGGTGAGCCAGGCGTCACCCGGTTGCCGGCGGATCGCGGGCACGGGGATCTCCCGCTCACCCGTGAGGTACTGCCCGGTGATCGACAGGGGCTCGTTCTCGAGGTCGGCGAGCGTCCCGCTCACGACGATCGCGCCGCCGTGCTCCCCCGCGCCGGGGCCGATGTCCACGATGCGATCGGCCGTGCGTATGGTCTCCTCGTCGTGTTCGACCACCACCACGGTGTTGCCCAGGTCGCGCAGCCGCACCATCGTGTCGAGCAGCCGCCGGTTGTCACGCTGGTGCAGGCCGATCGACGGCTCGTCGAGCACGTAGAGCACCCCGACGAGGCCGCTGCCGATCTGCGACGCCAGCCGGATGCGCTGGGCCTCGCCGCCGGCGAGCGTGCCCGACGACCGGTTCAACGACAGGTAGTCGAGGCCGACGTCGAGCAGGAAGCGCAGCCGCTCGTTGATCTCCTTCACGACCTGCTCGGCGATCATGCGGTCGCGCTCGGTGAGCTCGAGACCGCCCAGGAACTCCGCGGCCTTCGCGATCGACAGCTCCCCGACCTCGAAGATGTTGAGATCGCTGATCTTCACCGCCAGCGACGCCGGGCGGAGCCGGGCGCCCCCGCACGCCGGGCACGGCACCTCCCGCATGTATCCCTCGATCTGTTCCCGGGCCCGGTCGCTCTCGCTGTCGGAGTGGCGTCGCTCGAGCCACGGGATCACGCCCTCGAACCGGGTCTTGTAGGTGCGACGGCGCCCGTACCGGTTGCGGTACGACACCTGCACCTCCTTGTCGCCCGAGCCGTAGAGGATCGCCTGCTTGTCGCGCTTGCGGAGCTTGCGCCACGGCGTGTCGATCGAGAAGCCGAATTCGTCGGCGATCGCCTCGAGCACGCGGTCGAAGTACTGGCTCCGGAACCCCGACCACGGAGCGATCGCGCCTTGCGAGATGCTGAGGTCGTCGTCGTTCACCACCAGCTCGGGGTCGACCTCGTAGCGCGTGCCGAGCCCGTCGCAGCGGTCGCAGGCGCCGTAGGGCGAGTTGAACGAGAAGTTGCGGGGAGCGAGCTCCTCGAACGACAACCCGCAGTGGGTGCACGCGAGATGCTCCGAGAACGTGAGGATCTCGGGCTCGTCGTCGGCGCCGCGCTCCTCCTCCCGGGGGACGATCTCGACCTCGGCCACGCCCTCGGCCAGGCGCAGCGCGGTCTCGAGCGAGTCGGTGAGCCGGCGTTCGATCCCGTCGCGCCGCACCAGCCGGTCGACGACGACCTCGATCGTGTGCTGCTCGTAGCGCTTGAGCCGAGGCCGCCCGTTCGCGGCCTTCGCCCCCACGACGTCGGCGAGCTCCTCGATCTCGCCGTCGATCCGCGCCCGGGTGAAGCCCTGGCCGGCGAGCTCCCCGAGGAGGCCGTCGTACTCGCCCTTGCGGCCCCGCACCACCGGGGCGAGCACCTGGAAGCGGGTTCCCTCGGGCAGCTGCAGGACGCGGTCGACGATCTGCTGGGGCGTCTGGCGGGTGATCACCCGGCCGCAGTTCGGGCAGTGCGGCACCCCGATGCGGGCATAGAGCAGCCGCAGGTAGTCGTAGACCTCGGTGATCGTCCCCACCGTCGAGCGGGGGTTGCGGGACGCCGACTTCTGGTCGATCGAGATCGCCGGCGACAGGCCCTCGATGAAGTCGACGTCGGGCTTGTCCATCTGGCCGAGGAACTGGCGGGCGTACGCCGAGAGCGACTCGACGTAGCGTCGCTGCCCCTCGGCGTAGATCGTGTCGAACGCCAGCGACGACTTGCCCGAGCCCGATAGGCCCGTGAACACGATCAGCCGCTCCCGCGGGAGCTCGAGATCGACGTTCTTGAGGTTGTGCTCCCGCGCGCCGCGGATCGTGATGGTCTCCGCCACACGGGGATTGTACCGGGATTGCGGCTCGAGCGAACGGATGTTCGACGTGGAACCCCCGCCGCCGCCGGCGCATCCCGCCCCGTTACGGCCGGCGGCGCAGCTCGTCGCGGATCTCGGTGAGCAACCGCACCTCGGCCTCCGGCTCCGGCTCGGCCGTCCGGAAGAAGCGCTGCACCGTCCGCACGACGAAGAAGAGGGCGGTGCCGATGATCAGGAAGTTCACGACCGCGGTGAGGAAGCGCCCGTAGAACACGACGCCGTCGCCGATGTGGAAGGTGAGGTCGTCGAAGTTGGGCTTGCCGAAGATGGCGCCGATGACGGCCATGATGACGTCGTCGACGAGTGAGGTGACGACGGCGCCGAACGCGATCCCGATCACCACGGCCACCGCCAGGTCGACGACGTTGCCGCGCAGCAGGAACTTCTTCAGGTCTTCGAGCATCCGAGGCCTCCTCGGTCGGGCTGCGGCGCAGACGCTACCGAGTAGCCGGAATCAGCCGCCTCGGAGGATGCGAGCCTTCTCGGCCCCACGCTCAGCTGACCTCGCGCAGCTCCCGCTTCAGCTCGTTGATCTCGTCGCGCAGACGGGCGGCCTCCTCGAAGCGCAGGTCCTTGGCGGCCTCGTGCATCTCCTCCTGGAGGCTCTGGATGAGGCGGCCGAGCTCGTCGCGGGGCAGCTCGGCGAAGTCGGACACCTGGCGCCTGCTCCTCCCCCGGCCCCGGCGCCCCCCGCCACCGCCGCCGACCGTGACCTCCTCGCCCTCCCGGGCCCGCACCATCTCGAGGATGTCGGTGACCTTCTTACGGATCGTCTGGGGGTCGATGCCGTGCTCGGCGTTGTGCTCGAGCTGCTTCTTCCGGCGCCGGTTGGTCTCGGAGATCGCTCGCCGCATCGAGTCGGTGACCTGGTCGGCGTACATGATGACGGCGCCTTCGACGTTGCGGGCCGCTCGCCCGATCATCTGGATGAGCGACGTCTCCGACCGGAGGAACCCCTCCTTGTCGGCATCGAGGATCGCGACCAGCGACACCTCGGGCAGGTCGAGACCCTCACGCAGGAGGTTGATGCCCACGAGCACGTCGAACTCGCCGAGCCGGAGATCGCGCAGGATGGCCACCCGTTCGAGCGTGTCGACCTCGCTGTGCAGGTACCGCACCCGCATCCCGAGCTCGATGAGGTAGTCGGTGAGGTCCTCGGCCATCTTCTTGGTGAGCGTGGTGACGAGGACGCGCTGGTCGCGCTCGGTGCACGCATTGATCTCGGCGACGAGATCGTCGATCTGCCCCTTCGTGGGGCGGACCTGCACCTCCGGATCGACCAACCCCGTGGGCCGCACGATCTGCTCCACGACCTGCGTCGACACCTCGAGCTCGTAGGGGCTCGGCGTCGCCGACAGGAAGACCACCTGGTTCACCTTGTCGACGAACTCCTCGAAACGCAGCGGCCGGTTGTCCATCGCCGACGGGAGCCGGAAGCCGTGCTCCACGAGCGTCTCCTTGCGGGACCGGTCGCCCTCGAACTGGCCGTGGAGCTGGGGCACGGTGACGTGCGACTCGTCGAGCACCACGAGGTAGTCGTCGGGGAAGTAGTCGAGCAGGGTGTAGGGCATCTGGCCGGGGGCGCGCCCGTCGAGATGGCGGGAGTAGTTCTCGATGCCGGAGCACACGCCGACCTCGCGGAGCATCTCGAGGTCGTAGCTGGTGCGCATCCGGAGCCGCTGCGCCTCCAGCAGCTTGCCCTGCTGCTCGAACCAGGCGAGCCGGTCTTTCAGCTCCTCCTCGATGCCGGTGATCGCCCGCTGCATCGTCTCCTCGGTCGTCACGTAGTGCGACGCCGGGAACAGGACCAGGCGATCGAGGTCTTCGACGACCTCGGCCGTCATGGGGTCGACCGACGCGATGCGCTCCACCTCGTCGCCGAACAGCTGGATTCGCACCGCCCGTTCCTCGTACGCCGGGAACACCTCGATGGTGTCGCCCCGGACGCGGAACTTGTTGCGGGTGAAGTCGAAGTCGTTGCGCTCGTACTGGAGCTCGACGAGCCGGCGCAGGATGCTGCGCTGGTCACGCTCCTCGCCGACGTCGAGGATCAGGCCCTGCCGGGCGTACTCCTCGGGGCCGCCGAGCCCGTAGATCGCCGATACCGACGCCACGATGACAACGTCGCGCCGCGACATCAGCGCGCTGGTGGCCGAATGGCGCAGGCGGTCGATCTCGTCGTTGATCGACGAGTCCTTCTCGATGTACGTGTCGGTCGTGGGCAGATACGCCTCGGGCTGGTAGTAGTCGTAGTAGGAGACGAAGTACTCCACCCGGTTCCTGGGAAAGAAGTCGCGCAGCTCGCTCGCGAGCTGGGCGGCGAGGCTCTTGTTGGGCGCCAGCAGGAGGGTCGGGCGCTGGACCTCGGCGATCACCCCGGCGATGGTGAACGACTTCCCCGATCCGGTGATGCCGAGGAGCGTCTGGAACCGGTCTCCCCGCTCGATGCCACGCGCGAGCGCCTCGATGGCCTCCGGCTGGTCGCCGGCGGGCTGGAGCTCGGTGACGAGCTCGAGGGGCGGCATTCCTATCGGGCTCCGTCGCTCGGCGACAAGGTAACTGCCGCCGCCCTTCGGGTCGCTCGTGCGCACATCGCCCCGATGGTAACGGCGGGGTGTGACCGTCATTGCGGCTGCAGGCGATTTCGTGTGCGCGAACGACCGGACCGGCCCCCTTCAGCACACCAGACCCGCGCTCGGGAGCCGGCGGGTCAGGCCTTCTCGCGCTGGCGGCGCTCGAGGTCGGCCCAGAGGTCGTCGACCTGGCGCTCGAGCGCAGCGAGGTCACCCGAGTTGTCGACCACGTAGGTGGCGATCGCCCGGCGCTCCTCGTCGGACGCCTGCGCCGCCATGCGCCGCTCGGCGTCGGCCCGGGGGACACCCCGCTGCTCCAGCCGCCCGAGCCGCACCTCCCGGGGAGCCTCCACGACGATCACCGCCTCGTACGGGCGCTCGCGCGCCTGTTGCGACTCGGTGAGCAAGGGCACGTCGAGCACGACGATCGAGTCGGGCGGCGCTTCGAGCACCCGCCGAGTGAACTCGGTGTTGATCGCCGGGTGGGTGATGCCCTCGAGGTCCTTGCGCGACTGCTCGTCGGCGAACGCCAGCTTCGCCACCGCCGCCCGATCGAGACGGCCGTCGGCGCCGACGACCTCGGGGCCGAAGCGCTCGACCAGCGCGTCGAAGGCCGGCTCGCCGGGCTCGACGACCGCACGGGCGACCTCGTCGGCGTCGACGAGGACCGCGCCCTTGCGCGCGAGCAGGTCCGCGACGGTGGACTTCCCGGCGCCGATGCCGCCGGTCAGCCCGACGAGCAGCACGGGTCAGGCGTCGGCGACGTCGGGCTCGGGCTCGGGCTCGGGCTCGGGTGGAGCCTCCGGCGCGGGCTCGGCGACGGCGGCGGTGCCGGCGGCGAGCTCCTCGTCGGTCGGCGCCACTGCGCCGGCGGCGTCGCCCTCGGCGGCCCCCGCCTCGGCGGCCCCCGCCTCGGCGGCGTAGTCGGGCCCGATGTAGTTGCCCTCGTCGTCGTAGGCGTGGGCACCGAACTGCTCGCGGTACTCCGCGGCGACCTCGCCGCCCTCGGCCGCCTGCTTGATCGACAGCGAGATGCGCCGGCGGTCGAGGTCGATGTCGATGATCTTCACCCACAGCTCCTCGCCGGGGGTGACCACCTGCTCGGGCGCCTCGACGTGGTGAGCCGCCATCTCCGAGATGTGCACGAGGCCCTCGATGCCGTCGCCGACCTGGACGAACGCGCCGAACGGCACCAGCTTCGTGACGCGGCCGTACACGAGCTCGCCGACGCCGTGTGAATCCGCGAACTCCTGCCACGGGTCCTGCTGGGTCGCCTTGCGCGACAGCGAGATGCGCTCGCGGCTCAGGTCGACGTCGAGCACCTGTACCTCGACCTCGTCGCCCACCTGCACGACCGAGCTCGGATGGTCGACGTGCTTCCAGCTCAGCTCGGACACGTGCACGAGCCCGTCCATGCCGCCGAGGTCGACGAAGGCACCGAAGTTGACGACCGACGACACGACGCCCTTGCGGATCTCGCCCGGCTTGAGGTTGGCGAGGAACTCGTCACGCTGCTCCCGCTGCGTCTCCTCGAGATACGCCCGGCGCGACAGCACGACGTTGTTGCGGTTCTTGTCGAGCTCGATGATCTTGCACTCGAGGGAGCGACCGACGAACGGGTGGAGGTCGCGCACGCGGCGCAGGTCGACGAGCGACGCGGGGAGGAAGCCCCTGAGGCCGATGTCGAGGATCAGGCCGCCCTTGACCACCTCGATGACCGGACCCTCGACGATGCCGTCCTTCTCCTTGATCTCCTCGATCGTCCCCCAGGCGCGCTCGTACTGGGCGCGCTTCTTCGACAGGATGAGCCGCCCGTCCTTGTCCTCCTTCTGGAGGACGAGGGCCTCGAGCTCCTCGTCGAGCTTGACGACCTCGTTGGGGTCGACGTCGTTGCGGATCGACAGCTCGCGGCTGGGGATCACGCCCTCGGACTTGAAGCCGATGTCGAGGAGCACCTCATCGCTGTCGATCTTGACGACCTTGCCCGAGACGATGTCGCCGTCTTCGAAGGCGACGATCGTCGCGTCGACGGCGTCGGAGAACGACTGGGCGCCCAGGTCGTCGAGAACGACGGCGCCGTCGCCCGCGCCGGGGCTCGCGGCGGCGTTCTCGGTGGCGGGGGACTCTTGACTCGCGTCGGGGACGGGGGCGCTGTCGACCGCCTCCGTCACTTCCTGCTCGGACAAAACTGGTGGGCTCCTCGGGAACTGGCATCGGCCGTGCGCGTACCTCGCGTCTGGCCGAGGAACAAGCGTACAGGTCAAACGCCGCCGGCGTGAACCTCGCGTCGCCCGACGAGCAGCAGCTCGGGCTCGTCGAGCGCCGGCGGCGCCGTCCCGTAGGCGCCCGGAGTCACGCCGTAGACGCCGTCGACCCGCATTCCTGCGGCCGCGCCGAGCAGTGAGAGCTCCCGGGCGGTGAAGCAGGTGGTCCACAGGTCGAACTCGCGCTCCTCGCCGGCGTCGTCGCGGACGACCGCGACCTCGTGGTGGACGCCGGTGGCGGGATCGAAGGTCTCGCCTTCCTCCTGGTGGCGCAGCGCGAAGTAGGAGGAGAACGCGGAGACGGCGACTCCGCCGCCCGGGCGCACCGCCCGCACGATCCGGTCGATCACGGCGGGGTCCTCCCGACCGCCGAGGAGCCCGAAGCCGCCCTGGCACAGGCAGATGGCGGCGTCGAACTCGGAGTCGAAGGCGAGCTCCCGCACGTCGAGCACCTCGAACGTCGCGGGCAGGCGCTCGGCGACGGCCGCCTTCCGGGCGAGGGCGACGAAGTCGGGTGAGAGGTCGACGCCCACCACCTCGATCCCCCGCCGGGCGAGAGCGAGCGCGTGTCGCCCCGGCCCGCAGCCCACGTCGAGGGCCCGTTGCCGCGGCTCCAGCTCGAGCGCGCCCACCAGGAATTCGACCTCCTGCTCGGTCCCCTTCGTGAACGCGTTCCGCAGGTAGGCGGGGCCCAGGAAGCGGGCGATCGGGAGGAACCAATCGCGCCGGGGCGGGGTCGTCATGCGTTCTGGCGTCGCTGCTCTGGAAAATAGCCGGTGCAGCGACGCCAGAACGGCCCTGGGGTCACTTGGCGGCGGCCCAGTTGGGGCCGAAGCCGAGGTCGACCTCGAGGGGGACCGACAGCTCGCAGACCGACTCCATCACCTCGCGCACGAGGGGCTCCACCCGCTCGCGCTCTTCGAGCGGGACCTCGAGCACGAGCTCGTCGTGAACGGTCAGGATCATCCTCGCCCGCAGCTCCTCGCGCTCGAGGGCGTCGTCGAGGCGGACCATCGCGAGCTTGAAGATGTCGGCGGCCGATCCTTGCACGGGGGCGTTCTGGGCCATGCGCTCCCCCATCTGGCGGATCCGGAAGTTGTCCGACGACAGCTCCGTGATCTGGCGACGGCGCCCGAAGATCGTGGTGGTGTAGCCGCGCTCCTTCGCCTCGCGGACCGTCTCCTCCATGTAGGTCTTCACGTTCGGGAACGTCTCGAAATAGCTGTCGAGGATCTCCCGGGCCTGCTCGGTGGGGATGTCGAGGCGCTGACCGAGCCCGTAGGCCTCCATCCCGTACGCGAGCCCGTAGTTCACGACCTTGGCGAAGCGGCGTTGGAAGGCGTCGACGTCCTTCTCCTCCACGCCGAACACGCCCGCGGCGGTGGTCGTGTGGATGTCGGCGTGGCGGGCGAACGCGTCGATGAGGCCGGGATCCTGCGCAAGGTGAGCGAGCACCCGCAGCTCGATCTGCGAGTAGTCGGCGGTGAGCAGGCCGCAGCCCGCGTCGGCGATGAACGCCCGGCGCATCTCCCGGCCGTCGGCGGTGCGAACCGGCACGTTCTGCAGGTTGGGCGCCTCGCTCGAGATCCGGCCGGTCGTGGTGTCGGTCTGCTTGAACGTGGCGTGGATGCGCCCGTCGGCGGCGATCAGCGGCGGCAGCGCATCGGCATACGTGCTGCGGAGCTTCTCGACCTCCCGGTAGCGGAGGAGGTCCTCCACGATCGGGTGGTCGGCCGCCATCTTCTGGAGGGAGTCGGCGTCGGTCGACGGGCCCGTCTTCGTCTTCTTCACGGGGACGAGCCCGAGCTTGTCGAAGAGCACGTGGCGGAGCTGAGGCGTGGAGTTCACGTTGAACTCCTCCCCCGCGTGTGCATGGATCTTCGCCACGAGCTCGTCGCAGCTCTTGGTGAGCTCGGTGCGCAGCTCCTCGAGGAAGTCGCGGTCGATGCGCACCCCGGCGTCTTCCATCCGGGCCAGCACCCGCACGAGCGGGCGCTCGAACCGCTCGTAGAGGTCGGTGAGCTCGCGGGCCGCGAGCGCCTCGGCGAGCACGCCGGCGAGCCGGCGGATCGCGAGGGCGCGCCGGCCCGTGTCGTCGCTGCCGGTCTCTCCGTCGAGATCGAGGGTGTCCTGCTCGGGTGCGTCGGGCGAGCGCACCTCGAGTGACAGGTAACGGAGCGCGAGGTCGTCGAGGCGGTACTTCCCCTCCGCCGGGTCGAGGAGGTACGCCATCACCGCCGTGTCGCGGTCGAGGGAGCGCACGTCGCAACCGAGCCCGTGCATCAGATCCTTGGCCCGGTGCGCCACGAGCGGCGGCCCGCCGGCGGCGACGAGCTCGGCCAGCGCGTCACGCACGGCCGGCTCGCGCAGGAGCGCGCCGTCGAGGTACGCGGCCTCGGTCTCGTCGGCGGCGACGGCAAGGCCGAGAAGGTCGCTGCGCCCCGGAACGGCCGCCCACCGGCCTTCGAGCGCGTACGGCTCGCCGCGCTCGCCGACTGCTCGCAGTCGCTTCGCGGCGGCGCCGGCGTCGCGCACCACCACGACCTCGGCCTCGAGGGTCTCCCCCGCCTCCTCCTCGGCGGCGGCCTCGCCCACGGCCTCGAACAGGCGCGGCAGGAGCGTGCGGAACTCGAGCTGGTCGAACAGCACACGCACCTGCTCCTGGTCCCACTTGCCCTGGCGCAGGTCGCCCGGGCCCACGGCGAGCTCGACATCGGTGCGCAGCCGCGACATCTCCCGGTTCTTGAGCACCCGGTCGCGCATCTCGCCGAGGTTCTGGCGCTGCTTGGGCGGCAGCTCCTCGAGATGCTCGAAGATCCCCTCGAGGTTCTCGTACGTCGTGATCAGCTTGGCGGCGGTCTTCTCGCCGATGCCGGGCACCCCGGGGAGGTTGTCGCTCGTGTCGCCCCGGAGGGCCGCGTAGTCGACGTACTGGGCGGGCGTGACCCCGCAGCGCTCGAAGATGCCGGCTTCGTCGTAGAGGACGTAGTCGGACACGCCCCGCCGGTTGTAGAGCACCTTCACGTGGGGATCGTGGACGAGCTGATAGGTGTCGCGGTCACCCGTGACCACGACGACGTCCATGCCCTCGGCGGCGGCCCGGACCGCGAGGGTGGCGATGACGTCGTCGGCCTCGACGCCCTCCTCCTCGAGCACCTGGATCCTGAGGGCGTCGAGCACCTCCCGGATGAGCGGGAGCTGCGACGAGAAGACGGCCGGGGTCTCCTTGCGACCTGCCTTGTAGTCGGCGTCCATCTCGTCCCGGAAGGTGGGGGCGGCGGTGTCGAACGCCACGGCGATGTGGTCGGGCTTCTCGTCCCCGAGCACCTTCACGAGCATCGAGGTGAACCCGTAGACGGCGTTCGTAATCGTCCCGGCTCGGGTGCTCAGGTCGGTCGGGAGCGCGTAGAAGGCCCGGAACGCGAGCGAATGGCCGTCGAGCAGGAGCAACTTCGGCATGCGCTCGCATCGTACGCCTGCGCTGCGACGCGATCGGGCGGCGGCCGCCGCGCCCGGTCAGTCGCCGAAGGCCGCGTCGACGGTGTTCCACATCGTCGGGAACACGAACGCGGCCAGCCCGAGCGCAGTCAGGCCGACGCTCCCTCCCACCCTGCCGGCGACCGCCGCTCCTGCGAACGCCGCCAGGACCCACAGGGCGACCGCGGCGATGTAGAAGATGGCGGTCCACTCGTCGTTGGGCTCGAAGATGGCGAGCACGCGCATGGCTCCTCCGCTCTCGACGGCGTCGACGCCGTCGCTCGCGGGTCCCGTACCCGCCACGAGCGCCGGGGCAAACGGTGCCGCCCGGCGCGTCTAGGGAACGAGCTCGCCGTCGACGATCCGGCGCGCGATCTCGTGCACCTTCACGCGGCTGCTCATCGCCTGCTGCTGGAGGAAGCGCCAGGCCTCCTGCTCGCCGAGCCCGTGCTCGTCCATGAGCCGGCCCTTCGCCCGGTCGATCACCTTGCGGGCCTCGAGGCGCTCGGCCAGGTCGCCCGCATCGCGCTGGAGCGCGGTGAGCTCGGCATGACGGCTGAGCGCGACCTCGATCGCGGGGATGAGGTCGCTCTTCTGGAACGGCTTCACGAGGTACGCGTACGCGCCCGCTTCGGTGGCCTGCTCGATGAGGTCACGCTGCGAGAACGCGGTGAGGATCACGACGGCGGCGAGACGCTCGGCGGAGATGTGCCGGGCGGCCGAGAGACCGTCGGTTCCGGGCATCTTGATGTCGAGGATCACGAGATCGGGCTCGAGCTGGCGCACGAGCTCGATCGCCTCGTCGCCGCGTCCGGTCTCGCCCACGACCTCGTAGCCCTCCTCCTCGAGGAGCTCCTTGAGGTCGAGACGGATGATCGCCTCGTCTTCGGCAATGACGACACGGGTGGGATCGGGCACAGGACCGGCTCCGGGAGGGCTCAGCGGCTGGAGAGTTCAGCCGACATGCGGTCGAGCAGGGCATCTTGCTCCCGGACGAGCTCCCCGATCGAACGGGCGAGCGCGTCCCGGTGCCGCGCCAGCGCGTCGGCGTGGCGCCGGGCGTCGCGTGCCTCGACCTCACCGAGCGGCGTCTCGGCGACCAGCGCGCGGAGGCGGGCGTCGTCGGCCTCGCTCTCCAGGAAGGCGAGCTGCTCCTCGGTGACGCCGAGCTCGGCCCGGAGGCGTTTGAGCCGCTCGCTGACGTCGACGAGGCGCCGCTGGAGGATCGACTGGGACATCACGGGCAAGTGTACGAGGCGGGGCCGGGCGTCGGAGAGGTGATCCGGGGCGGTGCTATCCGGCGATCACCCGGATCTCGTGCGCGAACCGGGCCACGCCCGTCGCGTTGAGGTGCCCGTCGTACTGGATGTAGGTCGGGTACCCGGGCGGGCAAACGGACGAGTACGGGCCCCAGTGCACCGGCACGCCGCCGTTCACGAAGGCGATGTTCGCAGGAGCCTCGTACCCCTTGTGGGGGGGCTGGCACGGCGCTCCGATCACGAAGACGCGGGTCCCCGCCGCCTCGAGCACTCGTATCGCCTCGAACGCCTGGGCGGGATACGTGGTGATGCTGCCGCCGGTGCAGGGCGTGACCGTGCTCTCGCCGAAGAGGAGCAGCGCGACCGCGGGCGGCCGCGTGGCGGCGAGCTCGCGCATGTGGTTCAGCCAGTCGCACGGGGCGGTGCCGCCGAAGACGTGCTCCTCGTAGGGAAGGAGCGGGGCGACCTGCTCGCCGAAGCTGTCGCCCCAGAGCACGACGCCCCGAGGGGGGCCGCCCTTCACCGGAGCGCACGCCGAGGCGACGATCACCACGAGTAGCGGAAGGAGGAGGAGCGAGAGCCGCCGCCGCAGTAGCGTCCGAGTTGCCACGGCAACACGATGGCACCTGGGCGGCCCGCCCGACAGGCCTCAACCCGGGCGTCGTACAGGCCGACAACGCCAATACCCATGCGAACCCGATCCTCGTTTCGCGGCCTGCTCCTGGCGGTGCCGGCACTGGCGCTCGCGCTGGTGGCGGCCGGGCCCGCCGCGGCAGCACCCCCGGGCGAGGGCGGCGACCCGCTCGAGAAGGCCCGGCGCAATCTGGAGGAAGCCGAGGCCCAGGCCGCCAACGCCGCCACCCTCTACCAGGCCGCGCTCGCCGAGCAGTCCCGGCTCGCCGACGAGATCGCCCGCCTCCAGCAGGAGATCCCCGCGCTGCGGGCGCACGCCGACGAGCTGCGCGCGCTGGTGCAGCGACGCTCGGCCGCGCTCTACACGGGCTTCGACCCGGCGGTGAACTTCAATGCCGGAGCCGCCGCCGACCAGATCGACGGTGCCCGCCACGCGCACCTGGCGGCGTCGGCAACCGAGTACGACATGAAGCTGGCGGCGGACCTGCGCAGGACCGCCGACCAGCTCGCCGCGTCCGAACACGCGCTGAAGCGAACGCAAGCCGAGCACGAGCGGGTCGTCGCCCAGCTCGCCGACGACGCCCTCCTCATCGCCGAGCTGCTCGCCGCGTCGCAGGCGGCGGTCGACCACCTGAACGCGCTCGCCTTCGCGGGGGGCACGCCCGGGGAGGGCGGCCTCGTGGAGACCGGCGCCGCGACGTGCCCGGTGCAGGGCGTGGTCGCGTTCACCAACGACTGGGGCAATCCCCGCTCGGGGGGCCGGACGCACCAGGGGACCGACATGTTCGCCACCATGGGCACCCCGGTCGTCGCCGTCGTCGGCGGGACGGTCAGCGACGCGTCCGGCGGGCTCGGCGGGATCAGCCTCGACCTCCGGGGTGACGACGGCGTCCGCTACTACTACGCCCACCTCTCGCGGATCGAACGGCCGTCGGGCCGCGTCGAGGCGAGCGACGTGATCGGATTCGTCGGCGACACCGGCAACGCCGCCGGCGGGCCGCCCCACCTGCACCTCCAGCTCCATCCCGACGGGGGCGAGCCGGTCAACCCGTACCCGACCGTGCGGGTGCTCTGCCCGTAGCCCCCGCTACCGAACGTACGTTTGGGATAGCCTGGTGCCATGAGGTCCGAGGACGACGTCCATCACGTCTTCGAGCTGTGGGGCCAGGGGTGGTCGAAGCAGGCAATCTCCCGGGAAACTGGCGTGTCGCGCGCACAGGTTCGTGTCTGGATCGAGAAAGGGATCGAAGTGGTGCTCGCGTCCCCGATGCGCGCTGGGCGGTGCGGTAGCTCGTGCGATCTCCCTGCGAGGGCTCCGCCAGCCGCCTACGCCTATCTGCTCGGACAGTACCTCGGCGATGGTTGCATCAGCGAGGCGTCGAGACACGTCTTCCGGCTTCGGATTGTGATGTGCGACGACTATCCGAGCATTCGCGACGAGTGCGAGCTCGCGATCCATCTGGTGATGCCGGGTCACCGCATCGGAAGGGTCAAGAGGCTCGGGTGCTCCGAGGTGTACGGCTACTCCAAGCACTGGCCGTGTCTCCTCCCGCAGCACGGGCCAGGGAGGAAGCACGAGCGGAAACTCATCTTGGCTCCGTGGCAAGAACGGATCGCGTACGACCTCAGCCCGCAGTTCTTCCTGCGTGGCCTCGTCCACGCGGATGGGTGTCGCGTGATCAACCGCGTCACGGGTCAGCGAACCGGCAAGCGGTACGAGTACCCGCGGTACTTCTTCACGAACGAGTCGAGCGACATCAGAGAGTTCTTCGTCGAAGCCTGCCGACGACTCCACGTCCACTGCCGCTACACGAAGCCGAACACCCTCTCGGTTGCCCGCCGGGAACACGTTGGCGTACTCGACACATTCGTCGGCGCCAAGGCGTGATCGGTGCCCCGGGTGGGATTCGAACCCACACTGTACGGAGTTTGAGTCCGCTATCTCTGCCGGTTGGATTACCGGGGCGGACGCACATCATGACACCGGTACACTCGCGGACCGTCCCCCGGAAACCCCTCCTTCTCGGATGACACCCATGCTGGCCCTGCAAACGTGGATGACGGTCGCCATCGTTCTCGCGGCCATCTCGGCGCTCACGCTGCTGCTCATCATCATCGGACCCACCCGGTCGGTCCGGGAGGAGCCGCCCCTCGACGAGGGTGTCGAGTCGCGCATCCTCCTCGGTGAGGACGCCGAGCAGATCGAGGAGGAGCTCGAAGAGGAGGAGCAGGAGGAAGGCGAGGGGGCACCCTCCGACCGGCCCGGCCTCCCCGGTCCCGCCGCCTGAGCCGGGCTTCGCCGCTCCCTCGAGTCAGGCCTCGCCGGCGCCGGCCGGCGCCAGCGCGAAGAAGAGGCGGGCGACGCACGCGACCTCGCCGTCGACGGTGGCTTCGGCGCTCCCCCAGCCGCCACGGGCGCTCAACCGCTCGAGCGCGACGCGCAGGACCAGCTCGTCGCCGGGCCGGACGAGGCGCCGGAACCGCACCTTCTCGACCCCGCCGAAGAGGGGGAGCCTGCCGGCGTAGCGCTCGTCGGCCAACAGCGCGATCGCACCCGTTTGGGCCAGGGCCTCGAGCTGGATCACCCCCGGGAGGACTGGGTTGCCCGGGAAGTGGCCGGGCAGGAACGCCTCGTCGCCGGTCACCCGGTAGCGCGCCTGGATCGACACGCCGGGATCGTGCTCGTCGACGGCGTCGACGAAGCGGAACTCCGGGCCGTGCGGCAACAGGCCGACGAGCGCGGACGCATCGTAGGTACTCACCGGTAACCCCCTGTCGCGAAGCGTTCACACCGACGTCGCGGACCCGTGACGGCCCGATGTAACCATGCCGCGGTGCACCCGGTCGGACGACGACAACCACCCGTCAGGGCGGAGGGCTCCACGCGTGACGATTGCGGTCATTTTCCCCGGTCAGGGGACCCAGGAGCCGGGTATGGCTCTCCCCTGGCGCGACGAGCCGGCCTGGTCGGCCGTCGAACGCGCCGAGGCGGCGCTCGGCGAGCCCCTGGGGGCGCTGATCACCGAGGCCCCCGCCGAGCAGCTCGCCCGCACCCGTGAAGCCCAGCTCGCCGTCCTCCTCACGTCGCTCGTCGCCTGGGAGACGGTCCGCCCGCGCATCGCCCGGCCGGTCGCGTTCGCCGGCCACTCGCTCGGCCAGGTCACGGCGTTGATCGCCGCCGGCGTCCTCGACGTGGAGGACGGCGTGCGCTTCGCCGCCCGGCGCGCCGAGCTGACCCAGGCCGCCGCCGACGCCCATCCCGGCCGGATGGCGGCGCTGCTCGGCGCCACCCTCGAGCAGGCGGAGGACGCGTGCACGGCCGCGCCCGACGGCTGCTGGGTGGCCAACGACAACGCGCCCGGCCAAGTCGTCGTCGCCGGGACACCCGAGGGAGTCGACGCCGCCACCGCTCGCGCCAAGGAGCTGGGGGTGAAGCGGGCGATGCCGCTGAACGTGGGCGGCGCCTTCCACACGCCGCTGATGGACGACGCCCGCACCGCGCTCGCCGCCGAGGTGGTGCCGGGCCTCTCGCTGCACACGCCCGGGGCCCCGGTCGTCTCGAACCACGACGGGGCCGGCTACGACGACGGCGGCGGCTGGCGCGATCGACTCCCCGAGCACGTGGCCGTACCGGTGCGCTGGCGGCCGTCGCAGGAGACCATCGCCGGTCTCGGCGCCACCGTGTGCCTCGAGGTCGGGCACGGCTCGATGCTGGCCGCGCTGGCCAAGCGCACGATCCCCGACGTCACGGTGCAGGGCATCGCGTCCCCGTCGGATCTTCCCGCCCTCCAGGAGGTTGCCCGATGATCATCGACACGAGCCACGCCACCGGGGAGGCGCTCCTCGTGCCGGAACGCATGATCGTGGCGCCCGCGGTCGGCATCTTCCGGCCGGCGGGGGCGGGAACGGTCGCGGGCGCCCTCGTCGACGAGGGCGACCCCATCGGGGTCGTGGAAGGCCCGGGCACCGCGATGCCCATCCGCAGTCCGTTCGCGGGCACGCTGGTGGGGATGCTGGCGCATCCCGGTGAGCGTCTCCGCGAGGGACAGCCCGTGGCGTGGCTCCGGGTGGCATGAGCTCCCGGGCCTGCATCGCCGGTTGGGGTACGGCGGTTCCCGAGTACCGCCTCACCAACGCCGAGCTCGAGACCCGCGTCGACACGAGCGACGAGTGGATCGTCGAACGGACGGGTATCCGCGAGCGCCGCATCGCCGCCGCCGACGAGAGCACGGCCACCCTCGCCGTGGAAGCCGGCATGGCGGCGATCAAGCACGCCGGCATCACCCCCGACGAGGTCGATCTCCTCATCGTGGCCACCGCCACCCCCGAGCAGCCGATCCCCCACACCGGCGCGTTCGTGGGCGAAGCCCTCGGCCTCCGCTGCGGGTCGTTCGACCTCGCCGCCGGTTGTGCGGGGTTCGTGTACATGCTCGTGGTCGGATCCTCGCTGCTCACCACCGGCAACCTCCGCAACGTCCTCGTGGTGGGCTCCGAGACGCTCAGCCGCATCACCGACCCCGACGACCGCGGCACCTGCATCCTCTTCGGCGACGCCGCCGCCGCGGCCGTCCTCGCGCCCACGGCCGGCGGTGGGCCCGGGCTCATCGCCTGGGACCTCGGGTGCGACGGCTCCGCCGCCAGCCTGCTCGAGATCCGGGCGGGCGGCAGCCGCCGGCCGTCGTCGGCCGAGACCATCGCCGCCGGCGAGCAGTACCTGAAGATGGCGGGCCAGGAGGTCTTCCGCCGGGCCGTGCGGGCGGTGGTCGACTCGGCTCACGTCACCCTCGAGCGTGGCGGCGTGGCATCCTCGGACGTCGCCTGGTTCGTCCCGCACCAGGCGAACGTCCGCATCATCGACTCCGCCGCCAACCGGCTGGGCATCCCCCGGGAGCGCACGATCGTGAACATCGACCGGTACGGCAACACGTCGGCGGCGTCGATCCCACTCGCGCTGGCGGAGGCGGCCGACGACGGCCGGCTACGCGCCGGCGACCTCGTGCTGCTGTCGGGCTTCGGCGCCGGGATGACCTGGGGCAGCGCCCTGATCCGCTGGGGCGCGCCCACGTGAGAACCGCGTTCGTCACCGGGGGGTCGCGGGGAATCGGGCGCGCGATTGCGGTCGCGCTCGCCGAAGCCGGCAATCGCGTCGCGTTCTGCTACTCGAGCGACGACGACAGCGCGAAGGCCACGACGAGCGAGATCGAAGCGACCGGCGCCGACGCCCTGGCCATCCGCGCCGACGTCGGCGATCGCGAGGCGGTGAAGGCGGCCTTCGACGAGATCGAAGCGGCGTGGAGCCCGGTCGAGCTGCTCGTCAACAACGCGGGGATCAATCGCGACGGTCTCGTCGCCCGGATGAGCGACGACGCCTGGGACGACGTGCTGCGCGTCAACCTCACCGGTGCCTTCGCCGCCATCCGCCGCGCCACCGGCCCGATGATGCGGGCACGATTCGGACGGATCGTGAACGTGTCGTCGGTGGTCGGCCACACCGGCGGACCCGGCCAGACCAACTACGCCGCCGCCAAGGCAGGACTGCTGGGACTCAGCCGGTCGGTCGCCAAGGAGCTCGCACCCCGCGGCATCACCTGCAACGTCGTCGCACCGGGGCCTATCGTGACCACCATGACGGAGGGCCTCGGCGACGAGTGGCGGAACCAGGTCAACGCCGCGGTTCCCCTCGGTCGCTTCGGCACCCCGGAGGAGGTGGCGGCCGCCGTCGCCTTCCTCTGCTCCGATCCCGCGGGC
>DASUUL010000083.1:0-2402 GCA_036374115.1 Acidimicrobiia bacterium
CGTAGCGGGTCAGGCGGTCGCCCGCGCGGTCGGTGCGGGTGGCCCGCACCTGCACGAACGTGCGCTCACCGACGAGGTCGATCTCGACGTACCGGCGGGCGGCGAGGTCGATCAGCGTGGCGGGGATGGCCTCGTGCCCCAGGTCCCAGTCGGTGGTGATCAGGTTGACGACGGCCGGGGGCTCGCTGCCCTGCACCTCGAGCGTGGCCGGCCCGGGCTGCACCCGCCGGGGGTCGAGGGCGGCGCTGAGCAGGCCCAGCACCGCCACCCAGACGACGGCCAGCCCGCCGGCGGCGAGCCACAGGATCGGCCCGATGTCGCGCCACCTGTCGACGAGGCCCGTACCCTCGGCGGCCAGCACGGCCGCGCCCGCGGAGATCGTCATGTCGCCCTCGCCCCGTGTCCGTTTCCCCAGCGTCGCGGCCGTCGCCGATCGCCCCGCGTCCGCCGCCGGACACTACCGCCGTCGGGCCGCCGGGACCCGTCGGCGCGCCCTTCTGGCCGTGCGAGCCGGATGGTGGAGCGCCGAGCGGCCGCGCTATCGTTTCCATCTTGTCGCTCGGGCGAGTGGCGGAATTGGCAGACGCGCTGGCTTCAGGTGCCAGTGGCCGCAAGGTCGTGGGGGTTCAAGTCCCCCCTCGCCCACTCGGTTCTCTGGGGGATCTCCCACCGAGATCGAGCCAGCGCGGACGTCGATGACGGGTCGATGCACCGCCTGAAACCTCCACCGCTCTCCGAAGGGAGCGCTGCGGGAACGGCTGAGCTCGGCTGCTTCGTCCAGGACGGCCCGCACCCACGCACCGTCGGAGAGGTATCGCTTCCTGTCGTCGGTGAGGATCACCAGATCGAGGTCTGAATCCATCCGGGCCTGGTCGCGCGCCCATGAGCCGACGATCGCGACGCCGACGACGTCGGTCTGCTCCGTCGCCCACTCGGCCACCGAGCGGACGATGCGCAAGCACTCCGACGCCCGATCCGGCGTGACCATCGCACGCATGATGGTCGAGTCACTGGAGACAGGGCGCATCGGAGATTTCGGAGACAGGCGAGCGATGAGTGCTCGGCGCCTCGGTCGTCGTGAAGGGGATCACGACGTCACGACGCAAGCCCGAGGAGGAACGCGATGTTGCTGGAACGCAAGAACGCAGTGATCTATGGCGGCGGCGGCACCATCGGCGGTGCGGTCGCCCGTGCCTTCGCCCGTGAGGGCGCCACCGTGCACCTCGCCGGCCGCACGGCGGCCAAGCTGGAGCAGGTGGCGGGCGAGATCCGTCAGCACGGTGGCACGGCGACGATCGCGCAGGTCGACGCCCTCGACGAGGGCGCCGTGGACGCACACGCCGACGAGGTGGTGCGCTCCCACGGAACCCTGGACGTCTCGATGAACCTCATCTCGACGGGCGACGTGCAGGGCACGCCCCTGGTGGAGATGGAGCTCGCCGACGTCGAGCGGCCGATCCACAACGCCATGCGCTCGACCTACGTGACCGCACGCGCCGCCGGCCGCCACATGATCCGCCAGGGGTCAGGGGTCATCCTGATGTTCGGCGGCGAAGGTGACCCGATCGGTGACTACAACATCGGTGGCTTCCAGATCTCCCTCACCGCCGTCGAGGCCCTGCGCAAGCAGCTGGCGAGCGAGCTCGGCCGTCACGGCATCCGGGTCGTGTCGCTGCTGACCGGCGGTGTGATCGACTCGATCCCCGCCGCCTTCGAGGGGCGCGACGCGCTCGTCGAGTCACTCGTGGCGCCCACCCTGCTGGGTCGTGGGGCGATGCTGGAGGACGTCGGCGAGGTCGCTACGTTCGTGGCCTCCGACAAGGCGCGCACCATCACCGCGTCGGCGATCAACATCACCTGCGGAGCCATCATCACGTGAGCGCAGCGGCGCCGAGCGCCGCGTGACGCCGTCGCAGGTCGAACGTTCCCGAGGCCGCGCCCGGGATAGGTTCGGTCCTCGTGGGGGCGTGCACGGCTCGGACCGGGGAACGCACATGAAGGCGGTCGTCTACGACCGCTACGGACCGCCGGACGTGCTGCGGGTCGACGACGTCCCGACGCCGTCCCCCGCCGCCGGGCAGGTGCTCGTCCGGGTCGCCGCGACATCGGTCAACCTCAGCGACTGGGAGTGTCTGCGCGGCTCACCGTTGTACGCCCGGCTGGGCGGACTGCGGTCGCCGGCACGCCGCACGCTCGGCTCGGACATCGCCGGGTGGGTCGACACCGTCGGCGAGGGCGTGACCCGGTTCCGGCCCGGTGACGAGGTGTACGGCGACAACCTCGCGCTGAAAGGCGGCTTCGCCGAGTACGCGGTCGCGGCCGAGTCGGCGCTCGCCCGCAAGCCGGCACAGCTGACCTTCGCGGAGGCCTCGACGATCCCCCAGGCGGGAGCCATCGCGCTG
>DASUUL010000084.1:0-8645 GCA_036374115.1 Acidimicrobiia bacterium
CGGGCGCGCCCTCGGCGGGCGTCTCGGAGTCGGCTGGCGCCGCCGCGGCGTTGGGAGCCGCGTATCCGGCCTCGGCCGCCGAGATCGCCTCGCCGCCTTCCGCCGGCTGCCACACGAGCTCGCCCGACTCGCTCTGGACCCATTCGCCCTCGGCGTACTCGACCCCGCCGCCGGTCTCCTCCTCCTGGAGCTGGGTCTCGCTCTTGATGTCGACGCGCCAGCCGGTGAGGCGGGCCGCCAGGCGGGCGTTCTGGCCCTCCTTGCCGATCGCCAACGAGAGCTGGAAGTCGGGGACGATCACCTCGGCGGTGCCGGTGTCGTGGTGGATGCGCACCTCCCGCACACGAGCGGGAGCGAGCGCCTTCTGCACGAAATCGGCGGGATCGTCGCTGAACGGGACGATGTCGACCTTCTCACCCCGCACCTCGTTGACGACCATGCGCACCCGCGAGCCGCGCGCACCGACGCACGCGCCGACGGGATCGACGTTCGGGTCGTTCGACGCCACCGCGAGCTTCGTGCGATGACCCGGCTCGCGCGCGATCGCCTTGAGCTCGACCACGCCGTCGACGATCTCGGGCACCTCGAGCTCGAAGAGGCGCTTGATGAGACCGGGGTGCGTGCGCGAGACGACGATCTGGGGCCCCTTGGCGGTCTTGCGGACCTCGACGATGTAGGCCTTGAGGCGGCTGCCGTGGTCGTAGCGCTCGTTCTGCACCTGCTCCGCCTGCGGCAGCAGCGCCTCCACCCGACCGAGGTCGAGCAGCGTGTAGCGGGCGTCCGACTGCTGGATGATCCCGGTGACGATGTCGCCCTCGCGACCGGCGTACTCCTCGTACTTCATCTCGCGCTCGGCCTCGCGGATGCGCTGCAGGATGACCTGCTTGGCCGTCTGCGCGGCGATACGCCCGAAGTCGTCGGGCGTGTCGTCCCACTCGCGGGTGACGTTGCCCTCCTCGTCGAGGTCCTGGGCGATGACTCGGATGTCGCCGGTCTCCACGTCGATCTCGACGAGCGCCTCCTCGGCCGCGTTCGGCAGGCGCTTGTAGGCGGTCACGAGCGCGTTCGCCAGGGCCTCGAGCATCAGCTCGACGGAGATCCCCTTCTCGCGCTCGATGTTCTCGAGCGCCTCCATCATCTCGGAGTTCATGGCATTTCCGGATTCATCTGCGGGCAGCTTCCTTCTTCTTCTTGCGCCGCGAGCCCTCGGGGCGCGGTGGCGGCCCCCACTCGAACACGGTGCGCGCCCGGGTGACGTCTGCGTAGCCGATGCGCTCGACGGCGCCGTCGACGTCGAGGGTGAAGCCCTCGTCGTCGGCCGCCACGAGCACGCCCCGCCGGCGCTGCGCGCCCTCGGGGGTGCGGGTCTTCACCGAGACGGTGTCGCCGACGGCCCGCCGGTAGTGCTCGGGCCGGCGCAGCGGACGCTCCACGCCCGGGCTGCTCACCTCGAGGGCGTAGGGGCCTGCGGGCGTGGGACCACCGCGCTCGTCGGCCAGGCGGTCGAGCACGGGCGAGATCGCCTCGGTGGCGGCGGTGATGGCGTCGAGGTCGACCCCGCCGTCTCGGTCGACCATCACCCGCAGGACCCGGCTGGAACCGCCGCCGGAGAGCTCGAGGTCGAACAGCTCGAGCCCGAGGGAGGCCACGACCGGCCTGATCGCCTCCGCGAGGGATTCGACCCGCTCCGGCACCGTGTGTTCACCTCCTTGGGCCCTCTGCTCGAGAGTGCCTCCGCTCACGAAAAAGACGTGGGCACTTTGCCCACGTCCGGGTGGCCTGTGGGTGGCCATCTCCTGCCGACCGAACCCTGCAACTATACCGGTTTCCGAGCCCGATTTCTCCCTGACTGCGGGGGCGCGGCGCCGGTCTCCGCCACCCCGAGCCGGTCCGGAGGGACCTGGCTGCACCTACAGGGCGAAGATCTTCTTGAGCTCGTGCGGCACGGGCGCCTCGAGCTGCTCGTAGGTGCAGCTCCGGGCCTCACGGTCGGGCCGCCACCGCTGGAACCGGGCGGTGTGGCGGAAGCGGTCGCCCTGCATGTGCTCGTAGGCCACCTCGGCCACGAGCTCGATGCGCAGCGGCTCCCACTTCATGTCCTTCTTGGCGTTCCAGCGGCTCGGCGCGCCGGGCATGCGCCCGCTCTCGTGCGCGGCGGCGTCGGCCCACTCGCGCCACGGGTGGTTCTCGAGCGCGCCGTCTCGGTACGGCTGCACCTCCTTGGCCAGCTTCTTGCGCATCGGTGCGGCGAAGCTGCTGGCGACGCCCACATGGTGCAGCGTCCCGTCGTCGTCGTAGAGGCCGAGGAGCAGGGAGCCGACGCCCTGGCCGTCCTTGTGCACGCGGTACCCGGCGACGACGCAATCGGCGGTGCGGAGGTGCTTCACCTTCGACATCGCGTTGCGCGAGTTCTCGCGGTACTCGGCGTCGAGCAGCTTCGCCATCACCCCGTCGAGACCCGCACCTTCGAACTGCTCGAACCACTCAGCGGCGACCTGGGCGTCGGTGGTGACGGGCGTGAGATGCACCGGCGGTTTCGCCTTCGCGAGGGCCTTCTCGAGGCGGGCACGCCGCTCCGACAACGGCAGGGCGCGGAGGTCTTCGTCGCCCTCGGCCAGGTAGTCGAACGCGACGAACGACGACGGGGTCTGCTCCGCGAGCATGGCGACCCGACTGGCGGCGGGATGGATCCGCATCGAGAGCAGGTCGAAGTCGAGCCCCTGGTCGGTCGTGATCACGAGCTCCCCGTCGACGACGCAGCGCTCGGGGAGCGATTCCCGAAGATGCTCGAGGATCTCGGGGAAGTACCGCGTGAGGGGGCGGTCGTTGCGGCTCCCGAGCTCCACCTCGTCGCCGTCGCGGAAGACGATGCAGCGGAAGCCGTCCCACTTGGGCTCGTAGAGCCAGCCGTCGCCGACGGGCAGCTCGCGCACCAGCTTCGCCAGCATCGGCGCGACGGGCGGCTCGACCGGCAGGTTCATGGCAGCTCGTACGAGCTCGGGACCACGGCCGCCACCACGTCGCCGAGGGCGAGCTCGTCCTGGTCGCCGGACGCCCGCACCCGGCGCTCGACGACGCCGCGCGCCAACCCCCTCGCCCCCACCGTGAGGCGGACGGGCATTCCGAGAAGGTCGGCGTCGGCGAACTTCACGCCCGGGCTCGCCTCGCGGTCGTCGTAGATCACGTCGACCCCGGCATCGCACAGCTCGGCGTAGAGGCGGTCGGCGGCGGCGACCACGTCGCCGGCCGAGCCCCCCTTGCCCGCCAGCGCGACGAGGTGCACCTGGTAGGGCGCCAGCGCCGCCGGCCACGACAGGCCCTCCTCGTCGTGGTGCTCCTCGGCCACCGCCGCGACGACGCGCGACACGCCGATGCCGTAGCACCCCATGAGCATCGGGTGCTGGTCGCCGGACTCGTCGGTGTAGCGGGCATCGAGGGCCTCGGAGTACTTCGTGCCGAGCTGGAAGACGTGCCCGACCTCGATGCCGCGATCGATCGCCAGCGGCGAACCGCACCGCGGGCAGGGATCGCCGGGCGCGACCACGACGAGGTCCGCCCACACGTCGACGGTGAAGTCACGGCCGAGGACCGCGTTGCGCACGTGGTGGTCGACGCGGTTCGCGCCCGTCACCCACGCGCGGTCGACGCCGACCGACGGGTCGGCCACCACGAGGGCGGCGCCTTCGTAGTGGGGGCCGATGTACCCCTTCGGGATCTCGGGGTGCGCGGCGAAGTCGTCGTCGTCGTAGATGCGCGCCGACCGGGGGGCGACCGCGGCCGCGAGCGCGTAGGGATTGACCTCCCGGTCGCCGGGCACGACCGCGAGACCGAGCTCGTCGGCGCCGTCGCCGCCATCGACGGCGCCGCCCTCGATCGCGAACGCGATGCACTTGAGCATGTCGCCGTACTCGACTTCCATGTGCTCGGCGACGCCCGCGATACCGGGCAGGTCGGGCGTGTGCTCGGCCGCCATCGGCGGGGCATCCACCGGCGCGTCGGCTCGTGGCGGCGCTCGCCGGGTGGCCGCCTCCGTGTTGGCGGCGTACTCGCAGCTCGGGCACCACACGAACTCGTCTTCGCCGACGGCCGCCACGGCCATGAACTCCTGGTTCACGTCGCCGCCGATCTCGCCGGCCTGGGCCTCGACGCTGCGGAACTGGAGCCCGCAGCGTTCGAAGACCCGCCGGTAGGCGTCGTACATCTGCTGGTAGCTCTGCTTGAGGCCGTCGGCGTCGGCGTCGAACGAATAGGCGTCCTTCATCAGGAACTCGCGGCCCCGCAGGAGCCCGAACCGGGGCCGGAGCTCGTCGCGGTACTTCCAATTGATCTGGTACAGCGTCACCGGGAGATCGCGGTAGCTCGAGTACTCGCCCGCGACGATGCCGGTGATCACCTCCTCCGCGGTGGGCGAGAGGCAGTAGCCGGTGTCCTTGCGGTCGCGGAGGCGGAACATGAGCGGCCCGTAGTCGACGTCACGCCCGCTGCGCGCCCACAGCTCGAGGGGCTGCGCGATCGGGAGCCACACCTCCTGGGCGCCGGCGGCGTCCATCTCCTCGCGCACGATCTGCTCCACCCGGCGCAGCACGCGGTAGCCGAGCGGGAGCCACGAGTAGATACCGCTCGCCACCCGCCGGATGTAGCCGGCGCGCACGAGGAGGCGGTGGCTGTCGACCTCGGCGTCGGCCGGGTCGTCGCGCAGGGTGCGCAGGAACAGCCGTGACATCCGCATGCGAGCAGAGGCTACTGACCGGTACCGGTCTCGGTGTGCCGGTCAGAGCGAGGCGGTGAAAGCGCGCACCCGGTCGGCGAACCGGTCGGGGTCCACGAGGTGGGGCCAGTGGCCGTGACCGTCCCACACCTCCACCGTCGCGCTCGGGACGTGGCCGGTGAGCCATTCGGCGTACCCGGGGCCGGGATCCGATCCGTGGATCGCAAGGTAGGGCACCTGCACGTTCGGGAGCACGATCGTCTCGACGAGCGAGTCGAGCTCGGCGTCGGTCGACTCGAACAGCGGGCGCCACAGCGCGAGCACCACGTCGGGCGACGCCGCCGCGTGCAGCTCGTGCAGCCGCTCCCGGGTCGCGGCGTCGAGGGGCTCGGGGTCGAGGGCCTCCATGAGGGCGACGAACGTCTCCCCGAACGCCTCCCCCGACAGCGCCGGCGCCAGCGGGCGAACCTGCTGCGCGAAGGCCGAGAACCGCAGCCCCTGGTCGACGTTGACGACGCCGCGCACCGGACCGGCGCCGCCGGCGGCGTAGGCCGTGGCGAGGAGCCCGCCCATCGAGTGCCCGACCACGACGGGCGGGGCGGGCGCGTCCAGGGCCTCGACCACGGCGGCGAGGTCGCCGGCCATGCCGAGGGCGTCGTAGTCGCCGGGCGCGTCCGACTCGCCGTGGCCCCGCATGTCGAGGCGTGCGCACGTGTAGTCGCCGAGGAGCCGCTCGACCACGGGGTCCCACATGCCCCGGTTCTCGGTCAGGCCGTGCACCAGCACGAGGAGGGGCCCGGATCCTTCGACCTCGTAGGCGATCCCGGTCCCGTCGGCGGCGTGGGTCGTCGGCACGGCGGCAGCGTAGGCAGGCGGGCCGCCCCGGGAAATGCTGATCTGAACGGTCGGAAAAATTCCTGACCTCTCTGCTGGCATTTTGGCGCCGGGCCGCGTAGGCTCCCACCCGTGATCCGAGCGCTCGGCGCACCGTCCATCTCCATGGGCCGGACCCCCCACGAGGTCCGTGACGAGATGTGTCGCCGGGCCTCCGGGCGCGCCTGAGACCCTTCCGGCGCGCCCAGACCTCCGTCCCTCTCCTGTAGGAGCTGCGCGCCTCCATGCCTGCCGTCCGCCTCGCCCCCCGTGACCTGTCCGACCTGCGACTGCTGGCGTGGGGCGCGTACGACCCGCTCGACGGCTTCGTCGGCGAGGAGGACCACGCCTTCGTCGTCGCCGGGATGCGCCTGGCGTCGGGGCGGCTGTGGCCGTTCCCCATCGCACCCGCCGTCGACGTCCAGGAGGCAGCCGAGCTGCGCGGCCTCGACGAGGTCGACCTCCTGACGCCGGCGGGCGAGCCCGTCGGCGTGATCGTCGATCCCGAGGTGTACAAGGTCGACCCCGCCGCCGAGGTGCAGGGCGTGTTCGGCACCGACGACCCCGCGCACCCCGGTGTCGCGGTCGTGCTCGAGGGGGGTCCGTGGCGGGTGGGCGGCAAGGTCGTCGTGGAAGCCGACCATCCGGCGCTCGCGATGAAGGCGCCCTTCGACCGGCACCCGGCGACCCCCGCGGCGGTGCGGTCCGCGATCGACGAGCGCGGCTGGCGCACCGTCGTGGCCTTCCAGACCCGCAACCCGATCCACCGGGCGCACGAGTACCTCACCAAGGTGGCGCTCGAGTCGGTCGACGGGCTCCTCATCCACCCGCTCGTCGGTGAGACGAAGGAAGGCGACATCCCGGCCGACGTGCGGTTGCGCTGCTACGAGGTGCTGCTGGCGGAGTACTACCCCGCCGCGCACGTGTTCCTCGGCCTGTTCCCCGCGCCGATGCGGTATGCGGGCCCCCGTGAGGCGGTGTTCCACGCGATCTGCCGCCGCAACTACGGCGCCACGCACTTCATCGTCGGGCGCGACCACGCCGGCGTGGGCGACTACTACGGAACCTACGCCGCCCAGGACCTGCTGCGCGAGATCGGGCCCGAGGAGCTCGGGATCACGCCGGTCTTCTTCGAGCACTCCTTCTACTGCCGCACGTGCCAGTCGATGGCGTCGGCCAAGACCTGCCCCCACCCGAGCGAAGAGCACCTGCACCTGTCGGGCACCAAGGTGCGCGAGCTGCTGTCGGCGGGCGAGTTCCCTCCGCCGGAGTTCACGCACCCGGAGGTCGCCCGGCTGCTGATCGAGGCCTACGAGCAGGAGGACGCATGATGGCGATCGACGTCACGGACCTCCAGACCCGACCTCTCGAGCCCGAGGTCGCCGACGAGCTCGACAAGTTCGACGAGGGCGTCGCGCGTTACCTCGCCGGCGAGATCGAGGAAGACGTCTTCCGCGTGTTCCGCCTCAACCAGGGCATCTACGGCCAGCGCCAGGGCGGCCACAACCAGATGGTGCGCGTGAAGGTCCCGCACGGGTCGCTCACCCCCGAGCAGCTCGAGATGCTCGGCCACATCGCCGACGAGTACTCACGCGGGTGGGGCCACCTCACGACCCGCCAGAACGTGCAGTTCCACTTCGTGCAGCTCGAGCAGACGCCGGGCGTGCTGCGCCTGCTGGCGTCGGTCGGGCTCACGAGCCGGGAGGCCTGCGGCGACACCGTCCGCAACGTCACCGGTTGCCACCTCGCGGGCGCGTGCCCGTTCGAGGTGCTCGACATCAGCCCGTGGGCCCAGGCGACCACCGACTTCTTCCTGCGCAACCCCTACGCCCAGCGGATGCCGCGGAAGTTCAAGATCAACTTCTCCGGGTGCGTCACCGACTGCGGCCAGGCCATGTTCAACGACGTCGGCGTGATCGCGGTCAACCGCCCCCGTCCCGACGGCAGCGTGGAAGCCGGATTCAAGGTGTTCATCGCCGGCGGGCTCGGCGCCAACCCGCACCCCGCGCTCGCGCTCGAGGAGTTCACGCCCCGCGAGGAGCTCATGCCGACCCTCGAGGCACTCGTGCGCGTCTTCGACCACTACGGCAACCGCGACAACAAGCTTCGGGCGCGCATGAAGTGGCTCGTCGACACCATGGGGATCGACGAGCTCCGCGAGCGCGTCTTCAAGGAGCGCAAGTTCCTGCCGGCGGCATCGTCGTACCAGGACGGGATCCCCGACGTGGTCCGGGAGCGGGGCGACGCCCCCGCCGGTATGGGCACCGGTCCCGTCACCCAGGTGGGCGACTCGCCGGTGAAGTTCCTCGGTCTCAACCCGTACGAGAAGTGGGAGAGCGCCAACGTGGTGCGGGGCCGCGCCAACGGCACCGTGAGCGCGTACGCGTACTGCCGTCTCGGCGACATCACCAGCGACCAGTTCCGGGCTCTCGCGGACCTCCAGCGGGAGTTCGGCTTCGAGCTGCGGATCACGAACCGCCAGAACTTCGCGCTCCGGGGCCTCACCGAGGAGCAGCTCGACCCGCTGTACACCCGGCTCCTCGAGATCGGCATGGCGGACCCGGGCGCGGAGCTCGCCCGCGACGTGGTCGCCTGCCCCGGCGCCGACACCTGCAACCTCGCCGTCACCCAGTCACGGGGCCTCGCCGACGACATCGGCCGGGCGCTCGAGGCCGCCGGGCTCGCCGAGGTGGGCGGCATCCGGGTGAACATCTCGGGCTGCACCAACTCGTGCGGCCAGCACCACATCTCCGACATCGGCTTCTTCGGGCTCGAGCGGCGCGCCCACGGCCAGGCCGCTCCCGGCTACCAGATGCTCCTGGGAGGCAAGGTCGGTCACACCGAGATCGACTTCGGCGAGAAGGCCGTGAAGCTCCCCGCCAAGCGGGTGTCGGAAGCGGTCGTGCGCGTCGTCGGGCGATTCGCGAACGAGCGCGAGGCGGGCGAGACGTTCGCCAGGTGGCTCGAGCGCGCCGGCGGCGCCGCCGAGGTGGGCAAGGGCCTCAAGGAGCTCGACCACTTCCCCACACCGGAAGAGGCACCCGACTACTTCGTCGACTTCGAC
>DASUUL010000085.1:0-11016 GCA_036374115.1 Acidimicrobiia bacterium
GTGGGCGGTAGAGGATTTGAACCTCTGACCCCTTCCGCGTCAAGGAAGTGCTCTCCCCCTGAGCTAACCGCCCGGTGAGGCGACGATCGTAGCAGTGGCCCTCCGGCGTACCGCCGGCGGTTCAGGCGTGACCGACGCCCATGTAGGCGGAGGGAGACACCTCGCCGGGGATCACCGGCGCCAGCAACTTCGGGAACAGCTGCTCGGCCACCCAGCGGGCGCCCGCAGGATCGTCGAAGTGCACGCCGTCGGGTCGAGGGACGATCCCGCCGATGTCGTAGGGACAGGGACGCCCGTTCGGGCACAGGATCTCGGCCATGTCGACGACCGAGACCACGTCGGCGTGCTGACGGGCGTACTCGCGCAGGAGCGCGTTCAGCAGCGAAAGGCGTTGCACCGAGGTGATGTCGGCTTCGGCGACCCCGTCGGGCGGCGGTGCGAGCAGTGTGATGATGACCCGGGCTCCATGGGCACGAAGGCGCCCGACCGCACGGTCGATCTCGTCGAGCACCCGCATGTTCCCGTGGATGGTGCCGAAGCGCGCCACGGTGCCGTCGTCGAGGATGCGGTCGACCGCCTCCCAGATGCTCATCCACACGACGACTTCCGGCTTGTAGTCGGCGATCGCCCGCTCCTCGTAACGGGCGATGTTGCTGGCGCAGCCGGCCGACCAGGGATACATCCGGCCGTCGGGCGCGGTGGTGATCCCGGTGATGATGCTGCACCCGGAGAAGGACGCGTCGTGGAAGGTCACGCCGGACGCACTCGCGACCGCGCTCAGCTCGTCGCCGATCGAGTCCGCGATCGAGTCGCCCATGAGCAGCATGCTCCCCGGGGGCGGCTGCGGCGGCGCCGGAACCGACGGGTTCACCACGGGAGCGACCGGCGACGCGGCCGGTTCGGGGGCGGGCGCCGGCTCCTCGGGGGTGGCGCCGCCGGCGGCGGCGACGGCGACGTCGGTGACGAGCGGGCGCGAGCCGACGCGTGGTCGCGGGCTCTCGCTCGCCCACTGCCCCTGCGCCCAGATGCCCGCCAGTGTCGCGATCGCACCGACGAGCAGCGCGACGGCAACGAACCGGCGCACGGTCTCCCCCAAGGTGGTGTCGTCATACCGGGGCGCACGAACACCGGTCGAGTTTGGGGGAATTAGACCTGAAAATCCCTTCTCGCTGGTCAACTACCGGAGCGTCCCCGGCCCGGCTACTCGGTGGCGATCGCCTCGAGCACGTCGAGGCGCCCCGCCCGCCACGCCGGCAGGAGCGCGGCGACGATCCCGGCCACGACGGAGAGCACGAGGAACACCACCAGCTGCCAGATCGGGATCGAGAACGCCGTGATCCCCTGACGCTCCAGGGCAGCCGTGAACGCCCAGCCCCAGAAGACGCCCACGACGATCCCGACCACGCCCCCGATGGTCGCGATGATCACCGACTCGCCCCGGATCATCGTTCGTACCTGGCGCCGGGCCATGCCGACCGCTCGCAGGAGACCGAGCTCACGCGTGCGCTCGTACACCGACAGGAAGAGCGTGTTGATGATCCCGAGCACGGCGATGATCTCCGACAACGCCAGCAACGCCACGAGCACGGCCACGAACCGGTCGACGGCATCTTCCTGCTCGGCGCGGAATTCGGCGCGCGTCTGCACCCGGACGTTCGGGAACTCCTGGCCCTCCTCGCTCAGGGCAGCCTCGATCTCCCGTTGGGCCTCGCCCACCTCGCCGGGGCGGGCCTTCACGAACACCAGCGAGTCCTGTTGGCCGGCACCGACGCTGGCGTCGAACTGCTCCTGGCTGATCACGAACGTCGGGACCGGGAACCCCCCGATGAAGTTCTGCTGCTCGTACACTCCCGCGACCGGGAACCCCATCACGACGCTGCTCGGCAGCTGGATCGCGATCTGGTCGCCCACACCGACGCCGTAGTCGCCGGCTTCACCCTCGTGGAGCAGCACTCCCCCGGACTCGAGCCCGGCGGTGCTCCCGTCGACTACCCCGAGGTCGACGACGTCGTCGATGGTGTCGGCGTCGACGCCCACGACATACTCCAGATTGCCGTCGACGTAGATCTGGCGGAGCCGCACGCCGGTGGCGGCCTGGACGGCGGGGAGCTCGCGTACGACCTCCACCACCTCGGGCGAGAAGCCCACCAGCTGCTTGGTGGTGAGAACGAGGTCGGCACGAATCCCGCTGTCGACGGCGTCGCGCAGCGATGCCTTCGTGGACGCGGAGAAGATCGCGACCAGGCACACGAGGCTGAGACCCACGACGAGCGCGGACGCCGTCGCGGCGGTGCGCCGGGGGTTGCGCATCGCGTTGCGGCGAGCAAGGACTCCCGGTGCACTCAGTGTCCGGGCCACCGGCCAACCGAGGAGGCGAGCCAGGGGCCGCGCGAACGTCGCCACGAGCAGGATCGCGCCGAGGAACGCACCCAGCGCGCCGGCACCGACGACGAAGAGGCGCTCGTAGATGCCCGGCGGGTCGACGGCCAGGCCGACGAGGAGCACGGCCAAGCCCACCACGAGCACCGCTCCACCCACGACGGCGCGCCGGCGCAAGGGCGCCACGCTCGTGCGCACGGTGTCGTGGATCGCGACCATCGGCGGCGTACGGGCCGCACGCACCGCCGGAAACAGCGCCGCTCCCACCGTGACGAGGAGGCCGACTGCGATCGCCACCACGACCGTGCGGGCGAGCACGACCGTGCCGGTGTCGGGGACGTCGAACCCGAACCGCGCTACCAAACCCAGCATCGCGCCTGCCAACGCCACGCCGATCGCCAGTCCCAGCACCGACGCGAGCACGCCGACGGCACCCGCTTCCATCACGACCGAGCCGAGCACCTGCCTCCCGCTCGCTCCCATGGTGCGCAGCAGGCCAAGCTCTCGGGTCCGTTGCGCGACGAGGATCGTGAACGTGTTGACGATGATGAACGCACCCACCACGAGCCCCACCGCTGCGAACGCGAGGAGTGCTCCGTTGAAGAGCCCGACGAACTGTCGCACCGTCGACCCGCTCTCGTACGCCACGGTTGCGGCATCGTCCACCGCGTACCCGGGGCCGAGCGAGGACTGCAGACGAGCCTGCAGCTCCGCGGCCGAGACCCCGGGCTCGGCTGTGATCGCGACGAGATCGACGGCGTCGTCGGCGGCCAGCACCCGCTGCGAGGTCGCCAGGTCGAAGGCGGCGAACGTCAGGCCCCCGAACTCGGTGGTGTCGCCCAGCCCGAAGAGCCCCACGATCTCGAACTCCTCGACCGGGCCCTGGAGGAGCACGTCGACGGTGTCGCCGACCTCGAACCCGTGCTTGCGAGCGGTGCCGGCGTCCATGGCAACCTCGCCCTCGCGTTCGGGAGCGCGGCTGTTCCCACCGACGGGCCGGAACGGCCCCGACCCGTCGAGCGGCGTCCACGTCAGGCCGAGGGTGGGGGCAAAGCCGTTCTGGATGGCCTCACCGTCCTGGTCGACGAACTGGGCGTAGCCGCCGACCAGACCGTCGGCGGCGGCGACCCCGTCCAGCTCTCGCACCGCGGCGATGACATCGTCGGGAAGCCGGTCGTGCTTCGGCGTCCCGAGCAGCCCGCCCCCGAGCACTCCCACATCGGAGTCGGCAGCCGGCGCGCTGACGACGACGTCGACACCGGCGAGCGTCTCGGCGAACACGAAGTCGAACGAGCTCCGCATCGTGTCGGTCAAGACGTACGTGGCGCTCACGAAGGCGACACCGAGCATCACCGCCAACGCGGTGAGGGCGAGTCGCACCTTCCGGGCGAGGATGCCGCGGATCGTCGCCTTCCACATGGGCGCCCATCATGGTCGACCGCACCTCTTCGCTCGCGCCGGGCGGGCGGGTGACGACCGGTCGAAACCTTCCTCAAGGCGCGGGCGTGGCGTACCGATAACGAGATCGCACAGGGCGGTGCTGGGCCGCACGACGGAGACCGAAGAATGTTGACGGATCTCGGGACGCGCAGAGCCCGCCTGCTCGCAATCCTGCTCCTCGTCACCGCGCTCACGGCGGGCTGCTACGCCGGCAACGCGAGCGACCTCCCCACCGGCGGGATCAATCGGCAGCTCTTCGAGCTCGTGAACACCGACCGCGCCGCCAACGGGCTTCCCGGCCTCCAATGGGACTCCCAGCTGGGTGGACTCGCCCAGGAGTGGAGCCAGCAGATGGCGTCGACGCGTACGTTCCGGCACCGTGACCTCAACGAGGTCATCAACCGCGCCGAGTACGCACCGTACGATCGCCTCGGCGAGAACATCCTCGTCGGCGGGTGCGGCATCAGCCCCGAGGAGATCGAGCGCGCCTGGATGAACTCCCCCGGGCACCGGGCCAACATCCTCGGCAACTACAACACCATCGGGATCGGCACGGTGTGCCAGGACCGCCGGCTCTGGGCAACGCAGAACTTCGGATTGCGGTGAGCCAGTAGTTGCAGAATCTCTGCAACTACTGTTGACTGGGAGACATGGCGGGCACGGCGACCGACGGACGCGTCCGACGGGGCACGCAGAACCGGGAGGCGATCGTCGACGCCCTCCTCGGGCTCTATCGTGCCGGCAACCTGCAACCCACCGCCCAACAGGTGGCCGAAGCCGCGCACGTGGCGCCCCGCAGCGTGTACCACCACTTCGCCGACATGGAGGGCCTCGTCGCCGAAGTGTCGAGCCACCAACTCCGCGAGCACGGGCACCTCATGGAGGCACCCGCCGGCGACGGGGCGCTCGCGACGAGGGTCGCCGCCCTCGTCGATCGCCGCGCCGAGCTGTTCGAGGCAGTGGCCCCCGTGCGGCGGGCAGCCCTGCTCCAGGCCCACCGCTCCGCCACCGTGCGCCGCAACCTCGCCGGCCTCGCCCGCCGGCTGCGCAAGCAGGTGGAGACATCGTTCCGGCCCGAGCTCGAGACGCGGAGCCCGGCCGCCCGCGCCGAGCTCGTCGACGTGCTCGACGTGCTGGCGAGCTGGGAGGTGTGGGATCGCCTCCGCTCCCAGCAACGGGTCGACACGCGCCGCGCGCGCGGTGTGCTCACGGCTGCGATCATGACCCTGCTGGAGGACCGAAGATGAACCGGATCACCCCGAACCGCGAGCAGTTCGAGCAACTCGCCCGGTCGCCCGACACCGGCCCGGTGGTGATGCTCAACCTCCTGAAGTTCAGGGCCAGCACCGGCGACGGCCGCGACTCCGGGGCGGCCGCGTACGCCCGCTACGGCGATGCGGCCGTCGAGATGATCGAGAACCGAGGGGGCCGCGTGCTCTGGGCGGGTCGTGCCGACCAGATCCTCATCGGCGACCCGGACGAGCCGTGGGACCAGGTCCTGTTGGTGCAGTACCCGACGCGACAGGCGTTCATCGAGATGGTCACCACACCGGAGTACGTCGAGGCGCACGAGCACCGGGAGCAGGGGCTCGAGCGCACGATCGTCGTCGCCTGCACACCCCGGGTCGATCGCATCGGAGCCCGCTGATGGGTCGCAAGATCCTCTTCGTCACGACAGACCAGCAGCGGTACGACGCGCTCGGCTGCAACGGTGGCGAGATCGCGCGCACGCCGGTAGTCGACGCTCTCGCCGCCTCCGGCGTGAACTACCGCCGGGCATACAACCAGAACACCGTGTGCATGCCGGCTCGCTCCACGATGCTCACGGGCCAGTACGTCCGCACCCACGGCGTGTTCGCCAACGGAGTCCCGCTCCCGGTCGACGCCCCCAGCGTCGCGGCCCATCTCCATCAGCACGGCGGTTACCGCACCGCCCTGCTCGGCAAGGCCCACTTCGAGCCCGGGTTCGACCTCGATCACGAATGGCAGGAGAACGCGCTCGCCGACACCGATTCCACGGGCCCGATGCGCGGCTTCGACCACGTGGAGCTCGCGATGCACACCGCCGCTGTACTCGGAAACCCGATCCAGCACTACGGGAAGTGGCTGCTCCAAGCGCATCCCGGCGCGGAGAAGGGATTCGCCGGACTCCTCGGCGCGCGCCCGGGTGGCGACACCGGCGCGCCCGAGACGGCCGTCAATCCCATGCCGCGCGACTGGTACCACACCGACTGGGTCGCCGACCGCACCATTGCGTATCTCGACACGCTCGCGGCCGACGACGACTGGTTCGTGTGGATGTCGTTTCCCGACCCGCACCATCCCTGGGACCCGCCCGCGTCGGAGCGGGCCCGGATCGACTGGCGTGATCTCGAACTCCCGCCCGGCCATCCCGGCTCGCCCGACGAGATTCGGGCCGTGCTCGCGCAGAAGCCCGCGCACTGGCTGGCGTGGTACGAGGGCACGTGGGTGAACGCGGAGGGCGGTCCGCAGGCGTTCCGGCCCGCCGGCCTCACCGACGACAACCTGCGTGAGATCAATGCCATGGCCCACGTGATGAACGAGCTCATCGACGAAGCCTGCGGACGGGTCCTGCAACGCGTCGTCGAGCGCGGCTGGGACGCGGACACCGACGTCTTCTTCACCACCGATCACGGCGAGCTCCAGGGCGACTTCGGCTTCGCGTACAAGGGACCGTTCCACACCGACGCGCTCATGCGGGTGCCGCTCGTGTGGCGACCGGCCCCGAGCGCGGGCGTGGCCCCGGCCGTGGTGGGCGAGCCGGTCGGCCACGTCGACCTCGCACCCACGTTCTGCGACGTTGCCGGCGTCCCGCGGGCCGAGTGGATGCAGGGGGGAGCGCTGCCGACGGCGCCGGGCTCCGGTCGGGAGCGCATCCTCTGCGAGTGGGACAGCCAGTTCCCCGGCTACGGCATGCACCTGCGATCGATCTACCGCGACGGTTGGCTCTGCACCTCCTACGAACCGAGCACCAAGGGCCAGCCCAACGGGCTGGAGGCGTTCACGAGCCTGGGGCGGCTTCCGGAGTCGTCCATCGAGTACGACGGCGGCGAGGGTGAGCTGTACCGCGTCGACGAGGACCCGCAGCAGTTCCGCAACTTGTGGGACGACCCCGACTACGCGGGCGTGAAGGACGACTTGGTGGCCGACCTGTACGACAGCCTGCCTCCGGCGCGCCAACCCACCCTGAGGGTCGCGCGGCCGGCCTGACCTAGCTCCGCCGATCCGGTTCGAGGGTCGACGGCCCGACGTTCGCCTGCAGCCACTTGTTGAGCGGCTGCGACGCCCGGAGGAACCCGACGACGCGATCCTTCGCCTTCGCGGTTCCCAGCCATGCCGCCACCGGCCACTGCTTCCACGTGACCAGACCCTTGAGGCGGAGGAGCTCGATGCGGGCGTGGTCCTTCGGATAGCCGCGCGGCGCCGTCTTGAGCTGGTCGTGCGCGGTGACCTCCATCCCCTGCGCGCGGACACGGTCGACGATCCGGGCGACGGCGCGACCGGTGCGGTCGTCGACGACCCCGTCCCGGTACCGCTGGAGCTGGTCGGGCATGAGGTGGTACATGCCGCAGCCGGCAGCGAGCCCCTCGGCCGAGAGCTGCACGTACCCACCACCGTCGAGGGTGGCGGCGATGCTCGTCTTGTAGGGCGACTTGTCGGCGCTGAAGCGGACGTCGCGGTAGGGGCGAAAGATCCGGCCCACCCCGAACTTCGGTGCGAGCTCGCTCAACAGGGCTTCCATGGGCGCCTTCACCACCGCCTCGTAGTCGGCCTTGTGGTCGGTCCAGTACGCCCTCGTGTTGTCGGCCTCGAGACCCTCGTAGAACTCGAGCGCCTCGGCCGGCCACCCGGTGAAGCCCACACCGGGAGGCTAGCGAGGCCGGCCCGCGTGATGACCTTCGGTGACCCGGATCGGGACCTTCTTCCCTGCAACCCGACGGTGACGATCCGTCAGTGTCGACGCATGGACGACTCTCGAGCGGTGATCGACGAACTGAAGCAGCCCACGCGCGAGCTGCGCCGGGCCATCCCCGACGTCTGGGCCGGATTCGGCCAGCTCCACCAAGCCGCCGTGGCCGACGGCGCCATGCCCGCCCGCATGAAGGAGCTGATGGCGCTCGGAATGGCGGTCGTGAAGCAGTGCGACGGGTGCATCGTGTACCACGCCCGGGGCGCCGCCCTCCAGGGAGCGACACGGGAAGAGGTCGCCGAGACCCTGGGGGTCGCCCTCCTCATGGACGGGGGGACCGCCAGCGTGTACGGGCCGCGGGCCTGGAAGGCGTTCCAGGACTTCGCACGACCGGCATCCGGGCCGCGGGTGGCCGCCGCCGGATGACCGAGGCCGGCCGAGAGGAGCAACCATGACGGCAAAGCCGCGAGTTCTGGTCTTGGGTGGCGGGTTCGCCGGTCTCGAGACCGCGTATCTCCTGCGCATGAAGCTGCACGACGCCGTCGACATCGGTGTCGTCTCCGACAGCGAGACGTTCCTCTTCAAGCCGAACACGATCTACATCCCGTTCGGCGGCGACGAGGCACCCCTCCGGATCCCGCTGGCCCAGCCGATGTACCGGAGGCACATCGACTTCCACCAGGACCGCGTCCTCGGGGTCGATCCCGACCGCAAGCTCGTCGACCTCGGGAGCGGCAGCGCGCTCCCCTACGACTTCCTGGTCATCGGCACCGGCGCCACCATGCGCCCCGACGAGATTCCCGGCCTCGGCGAGCACGCCTCGACGATCTGGACACCCACCGAGATGCGCTCACTCGGCGTTCGCCTGCAGGTGTTGCGCGAGCGCGCGCGCCGCGGCGAGCACGTCGACGTGCTGTTCCTGGTACCGCCCAACAACAAGTGCGCCGGACCGCTCTACGAGATCGTCTTCATGCTCGAGACCTGGCTCCGGCGCCAAGGCATCCGAGAGCACGTCGACATCACCTACTCCACCTACGAGCGATCGTTCATCCATGCGTTTGGGCCCCGCCTCCACACGGTGGTGACGGAGGAGTTCGCCGACCGCGGCATCGTGGGCCACACCGGCGAGATCGTCGACAAGGTGGGAGACGGCGAGGTCGCCTACACGGACGGGACCACTCGTCATTTCGACGAGCTGATCTCGTTCCCGCCGTATGCCGCTGCACTCGCCTACGAGGGTCTGCCCGCCGACGACCGCGGGTTCCTCACCTGCGAGCAGACGACCCGTCAGGTGGAGGGCCACCCGGATGTGTACGCGCCGGGCGACGCCGGCGACTTCCCGGTGAAGCAGGCGTTCCTCGCGTTCCTCCAGGGGGACACGGTCGCCGCCCACCTGGCCGGGCGCATCGCCGGGACAGGCTTCGACAACCCGTTCGACCCCGTGAGCATGTGCGTCATGGAGATGTTCGACAAGGCGACGTTCGCGCAGGTGCCGTTGCGGCTCACCGGCGACCCGACCGATCCCGTCGAGGTACGCCCGGGCGCCGGCGACGACTACAAGGTCGGCGTCTCGCCCGTGTGGCGCCTGGGCAAGAAGCTGCTCGGCATCTACCTGCCGATGCGATTCCGGGCCGGCGAGCCCTTCCATGCCGGCGCCGCCTGGCAGCTCATGGACGTGGGCCTCAAGGGCATGTCGGGGGTCCTCGCCGACTGACGGGCCGTTCTGGCGTCGCTGTGCCGGATATCTTCCGGTGCAGCGACGCCAAAACCGTGACCGGTCAGGTCCGCAGGACGACGAGCTTGTCGGCGGCGGACTCCGCGCCCCACACCTCGCCGGGGCGGCCGTGGATCTGGCGCACGTCGCCGGGATCGCTCGGCAACGGGAAGCTCGTGAACTGCTCGGTCGCGGGGTCGAAACGCACGAGCGCGTTGGCGCCGAAGTCGCTGAGCCACACCACGTCCTCGTCGTCGACGTACACCGCGTACGCCTGTGGTTGGTCGCCGGGAAGGCGCCACTCCGTCCATTCCCCCGTCGCGGGCTCGTACACCGCCACCTGCCCGGCGTCCCACTGGCTGCTCCACACCCGGCCATCGGAGTCGGACCAGACGCGCCGCGTGCCCTGGCCCGGCGTGGGTGGGTCGATCGGGGTCGCGGCTCCGGTGGCGGTGTCGACCTGCGCCGTGTGGCTCCCGGCGAGCGACGCGTAGTACACGGATCCGTCGGGCGTGGTCGTGATGCCGTACGGACCGGGCCCTCGGGGCGCGTCGAACGCCTCGACCTGCCCGACAGCGGGATCGAGGCGGCCGTACATCCCACCCTGGCCCGTGAACCACAGCACGCCTTCGCCGTCGAAGGTCGCGGTGTTGAGATTCGCGTCGGGATGGGTGTCGGGCAACGGGAACACGTCCACAGCTGACGACGCCGGATCGACGCGCACGATGGTGTTGAGCCCACCGTCGGTGACCCAGGCGCCCTCGTCGGGCCCGACGATCACGCCGTGGGGACGGCTGCCGTTCCCGAGGGGAATCTCGACGGTCTCACCCGTCGTGGGGTCGAGACGCCCGAGCCGGCCCGAGCCCTGGGCGGTGTACCAGACGGTCCCGTCGTCGGCGACCCAAACGTCGTGTGGGCGGGACCCCGCGGGGACGTCGTACTCCTGGAGCACGGGCTCCGGCGGGCTCGTGGAGGTCGTCGGCTGCGCCCGCGTCGTCGTCACCTGCGCATCGTCGGCAGCATCACCAGCCGCGCCGCCATCACCCCCAGAGGAGCACCCGACGGCTGCCACCGTCAGGCCGAGCGCGGTGCCGACGGCGGCGAGCGCGCGAGACCTCACGACAGATGCGTGGCGAACCAGGCGACGACGGTGTCGTACGCCTCGGTCGCGGCCGCCTCGTCGTAGCGGGGGCCCGTGTCGTTGAAGAACGCGTGATCGACGCCGGGGAACGTGCGCACCTCGGAGGTGAGGCCGGCGGCATCGAGTGCAGCCACGGCCGCGTCGCGCGTGGCGTTGACGCGGTCGTCGAGCTCGGCGTAGATCGCCAGCACCGCCGCCTCCGAGCCCGAGAAGTCGGCGCCGGCCGGAGCGGGACCGTAGAACGGCACGGCCGCGGCCAGTCGCGACTCGCCTGCCGCCAGCAGTGTCCACGTCATCCCGCCGCCGAAGCAGAAGCCGACGGCCGCCAGCTTCGCGTCGGGCTCCCGGCGTTCGAGCTCGTCGAGACCGGCGCGCAGATCGGCGACGAGGCGGTCTTCGGACGCCTGGGCA
>DASUUL010000086.1:0-2019 GCA_036374115.1 Acidimicrobiia bacterium
CGCGCACGAACAGCGGGACGATGAGGTCGTCGACCGACAGCCGGGTCTCGGCCACCAGCCGGCGCAGGGCGGGCGTGCGGCGCAGCCGCCGCAGCCGTCGCTGGGGAAAGCTCACGGACCGATGCTACGGCCCGCAGGCGCGCCGGCACACATGGGCCGGCGCGCCCGCGGGCCGCGCGTCACCCGGTGATGAGCCCCTCGGGCGTCAGCTCGGCCGTCTCGCCCTCGAACTCGACCAGCTCGCCGGTGGGCACGAAGTGGTTGCGCTCGCCCTCGCCGGTGAACTCGTACTGGGCCAGCATCAGCGACTCGCCCATGTACGGGTCGTCCTCGCCGGTCGCGATCGTCACGTCCGGCAGCAGCAGGCCGACGTCGCTCACCTCGAGGTTGCGCACCGACTCCATCAAGGCGAGCCGGGTCGGCGCCTCGGCTGCCTCGAGCGCGGCCACGAACAGCGCGGCCTGCGTGTAGCCGTAGGCGACGACGGCGTTGGTCTCGCGGAAGCCGTCTGGCTGGTACTGCCGCACCGTGTCGAGGTACTCGACCATGGCCTCGTCCTCGTCCCACTCGGGGTTGAGGGGGTCCTTGAGGTTGGCCGCACCCCACACGCCGTCGCCGGCCGCGCCGGCCAGACCCATCAGCGTGTCGGACAGGCAGGTGCTCGACACCCAGGTGATGGGCTCCCAGTTGTTCTGGGCCACCTGCGTGAGCGCGTCGGGGCAGGCGAGCAGCGTGCCCCCGTTGAAGAAGGCGTCGGCGCCGCTGGCCGCCAGGCTGGTGATCTGCGCGCCCACCTCGCTGGCGCCGGTCGAGTAGCGCTCGACCTTGACCACCTCGATGTCGGTGCCCTCGATCGCCATCTCGAAGCCCTCCTCGTAGGCGGCCCCGAAGTCGTCGTCCTGCACGAGCATGGCCACCTGCGCGCTCGGGTTCTCCTGCTCGAGCAGCCGGGCGAACATGTAGCCCTCGAGGGTGTAGGGCGACAGCGACGAGCCGATCAGCCACGGGTAGTCGGGGTTGCCCCACGCCGGCGAGCCGGTGGCGGCGAACACGTTGGGCACGCACAGCTCGTCGAGCGTGTCGCGGATGGCGATGTTGTTGGCGGTGCCCACCACGCTGAACACCGCGAACGCGCCCTCGCCGTCGGGGCCCACCATCTCGTCGATGTTGCTGACGGTGCGCGCCGCGTTGTACTCGTCGTCGCGGTCGTCGTACTCGATGGTGACGGTCTTGCCGCCGAAGTCGACGCCGCCCTCCTCGTTGACCTTGTCGAAGTACGCCTTCCAGCCGCGGGCGATCTCGGAGAACGCCGCGGTCAGCCCCGACTGCGGGTAGCTCGACACGATCTTGATCGAGTCGCCCTCGACCTCCGCGGCGGGATCGGTGACGCAGTCCGCCGTGTCGATGGCCGACTCGCCGGCCTCGGTGTCGCCGGCCTCTGTGGTGTCGTCGTCGTCACGGGAGGTGCAGGCCGATCCCAGCAGCGCCACTGCAGCCAACCCCGCCACAACCTTGGCTGTACGTCCTCTCAACATGTGCCCTCCAGGTCACTGGCTGTCGTTTGCGTCGGGTGGGGTGCTGGCCGCCGCTGCCACGGCCGCGCGAGCGGCCGAACGACGACCCAGTCGAGCGAGCAGGCGGCGGACGCCGCCCACCACGCCCTCAGGCAGGACGAACACGATGGCGATGAGCGCGGCGCCGAACAGCGCCGGCGAGAGGATCTCCTTGCCCTCGATGAGCCCCTCGGTGTTGCGGCGCAGCACCACGAGCAGCAGCGCGCCCACCGCGGGGCCGAGGATGGTGGCGGCGCCGCCGATCACCACGGCCACCAGGAACTCGATCGACCGCTGGAAGTAGAGGATGGGGTTGGTGCCGTCGGCGATGCGGTCGACCATCACCGACAGCGAGCCGGCCACGCCGGCGTAGGCGGCGCTCACGGCGAAGGTCGCCACCTTGGTGCGGGCCAGGCTCACGCCCACGGTGGTGGCGGCGATCTCCTGGTCGCGCACCGCGATCATC
>DASUUL010000087.1:0-8021 GCA_036374115.1 Acidimicrobiia bacterium
GAGCACGACGTCGACGTCGGCGCCGAGCTCCGCCCGGACGGCGGCAGCGGTAGTCGGGCTCACGTGCCCGAACCGGTTCGCCGAGGGCGCCGCCACGCCGGAGCCGAACGCCCGCAGCAGCCGGAGCGCGAGCGGGTGGGCCGGCACGCGCAGGCCGACCGACGGGCGGCCGCCGGTGACCTCGTCGGGGACCATCGCGCTGCGGGCGAGCACGAGCGTGAGCGGCCCGGGCCAGCACGCCTCGGCCAGCGTGCGCGCGACGGGAGGCACGGCGCCCGCCCACTCGTCGAGGGTGCCGGCGTCAGCCAGGTGGACGATCACGGGATGCCCGGCCGGCCGGCGCTTCACCGCGTAGAGGTGGCGCAGCGCCGCCGGGTCGGCGGCATCGGCACCGAGCCCGTAGACGGTCTCGGTGGGAAACGCCACCAGCCCCCCGGCGCGCAGCGCCTCGACCGCCCGCTCGACGTCGGCATCGGTGACCATGACGGCACCATTCTCCCTCGCCGACGGCGTCCGAGCTGGCCGCCGGGAATCTTGACCCGGTGGGTCGGCTTGTACAGTGGCGCGATGGCCGTCGAGATCCGCCTGCCCACGCTCCTGCGCCCCCACGCCGACGGCGCCGCGTCGGTGCAGGCCGAGGGCGCCACCGTAGGCGACGTCTTCACCGATCTCGTCGAGCGCTTCCCCGGCCTGGCGGGGCAGCTGGTCGACGCCGACGGCAGCCTCCACCGCTTCGTGAACGTGTACCGCAACGACGACGACATCCGGTACCTCGACAAGCTCGACACCAAGCTCGCCGACGGCGACGTCGTCTCGATCCTCCCGGCCGTCGCCGGCGGCTGAGCCGGAGAGGCGCACCCCGTGCGCTACGACTCGATCCTCGATCTCATCGGCAACACCCCGCTGGTGGCGCTGCACCCGCTCTCCCCCAGCCCGTCGGTGCGGATCTGGGGCAAGCTCGAGAGCCAGAACCCGGGTGGGTCGGTCAAGGACCGCATCGCCCTCGAGATGGTCGAGGACGCCGAGCGCCGCGGTGTGCTCAACCCCGGCGACACCATCCTCGAACCGTCGTCGGGCAACACCGGCATCGGTCTCGCCCTCGTCGCGCGGCTGCGGGGGTACCGGCTGCGGGTCGTGCTCCCCGAGAACGTCTCCGTCGAACGGCGCCAGATCCTCGAGATCTTCGGCGCCGAAGTGACGCCCTCGCCCGCGGACGAGGGCAGCAACGGTGCCATCCGGGTCGCGGAGAAGCTCGCCGCCGACGACCCGACCCTGGTCATGCTGTTCCAGTACGGCAACCCCGCCAACGCCGCCGCCCACTACAAGACGACCGGGCCCGAGATCCTGCGCGACTGCCCCGAGGTCGACGTGTTCGTGGCCGGTCTCGGAACCAGCGGGACCCTCATGGGCGTGGGTCGCTATCTGAAGGAGCACAAGCCGGGGGTGCAGGTGGTGGCGGTGGAGCCCCCAGCGGGTGAGCTCGTCCAGGGCCTGCGCTCGCTCGAGGACGGGTTCGTGCCCCCGATCTTCGATCCCGACCTCCTCGACCGGAAGTTCATCGTGCGACCCCGGGAGTCGATCGAGTGGACCCGGCGGCTGCTCGACGACTGCGGCGTGTTCTCCGGCATCTCCGCCGGCGCGGTGGTGGCGGGCGCGGCGAAGATGGCGGCGACCATGGACGCGGGCACGATCGTGACGCTGATCCCCGACGGCGGCTGGAAGTACCTGTCGTCGGGAGCATGGACCGACGACATCGACGTGGTCGAGGAACGGGCCCGCCGGATCAACTACTGGTAGCCCGCTTCTGGTCGGAACGCTCCAGCGCGACCGCGACCTCGGTGATCTCGCCCGACCGGATCCGGTAGGCGCGCAGCACGGGATCGCCGTCGCGCAGGCCCACGATCACGTAGAGCCAGCCCGGCTCCATCGCCTGTTGCACGTCGGTGGGCGACGGGTAGGCGACGGTGTGGGTATGCGAGTGGAACACACCGACGAGTTGGTCGCCGCGCTGCTCGGCGTCGCGCATCGCCTTGATCAGGTCGCGTGAGTCGACCGTGTACGTACGCGCCGATGCCTCGGCGTTGCGGGTGGGGTACACCGCGGTGACCACACCCGTCGGCTCCTCGCGGTCGTCGACCGGGCCGGCCAGGAGGCCGCACGCCTCGTCGGGCAGTCCGTCGTAGCAGTGGGCGAGGATGCGGCGGTGCTGTGCCTCCGTGAGCCGGAGGACGGGTTCGGCGAGGGTCACGGGGCGACGCGCGCGCCCTGGATGGCGCGCCAGACCCGCTCGGCCGTGAGCGGCATGTCGAGGTGGCGCACGCCGTAACCGGCGAGTGCGTCGACCACGGCGTTCTGCACCGCCGGCGTGGAGCCGATCGTCCCCGACTCGCCGATCCCCTTGGCGCCGAGCGGGTTGAGGGGCGTGGGTGTCTCGGTGCTGTGGGTGTCGAAGCTGGGCAGCTCGGCCGCGCTCGGCATCGCGTAGTCCATGAGGTTCGCGGTGAGCGGGTTGGCGTCTTCGTCGTACACGACGCCCTCGTAGAGCGCCTGCGCGACCCCCTGGGCGATGCCACCGTGCACCTGACCCTCGGCCAGGAGCGGGTTGAGCACGCGTCCGCAGTCGTCGACGGCCACATGGCGCACCAGCTCCACGCGGCCGGTCTCGGTGTCGACCTCCACCACCGCGATGTGGGCGCCGAACGGGAAGGTGGCGGCGCCCTGGTCGAAGTCGAGGGCGGTGGCGAGGCCGGGCTCCATCCCCTCGGGCAGCTTCGCGGGGTTGGTGGCCGCCATCGCGAGCTCGCCCCACGGCAGCGCCGACGCGGGCACACCGGCGACGCCGAGCTTCCCGCCCTCGTGCACGACGATGTCGTCGACACTCGCTTCGAGGAGGTGCGCAGCGAGTTGCTTCGCCTTCTCGAGCACCGCCTCGCTGGCGCGGTGCACGGCGCTCCCGCCGGCCTGCATGGAGCGCGACCCGCTCGTGCCCCCGCCGCGCGGAACGAGACCGGTGTCGGACTGCACGATCCGGACGTCGTCGATCGCCACCCCGAGCTGGTCGGCCACGATCATGGCCAGCGTGGTCTCGTGCCCCTGCCCGTGTGCCGACGTCCCGACGGTGACGACGACCTTGCCGTCGTCCTGCATCTCCACGCTCGCGTACTCGCCGAACTGGCCGAACGCCGTGACCTCGACGTAGCACGACACGCCGATGCCGAGCTGTTTCGTGTCACCGCCCTCCCGGCGCGTCGCCTGCTCGCGCCGCAGGTCGTCGTACCCGGCAACGCGCACGGCTTCGTCGAGCGCCCTGGCGTAGTCGCCGACGTCATAGGTGGACCCGGTGACCGTCGTGACCGGGAACTCCTCCGGCGCGAGCAGGTTCCGCCTCCGGATCTCCACCGGATCGATGCCGAGCTCGACGGCGGCCATGTCGGTGATGCGCTCGAGGAGTGCGGTGGCCTCCGGCCGGCCGGCACCCCGATACGCGCCCACCGGCGTCGTGGTCGTCATGACGCTCGACGCGTTGAACTGGATCTCGGGGATCCGGTACACGCCCTGCGCCATTGAGCGCGTGAGGAACGGGAGGAACGCGCCCGTCCCGGGGTACGCGCCACTGTCGGCGAACACCTTCACCCGTAGGCCGGTAAAGGTGCCGTCACGTTTCACGCCCAGCTCCACGTGCTGGACCTGCGCCCGGCCATGGACCATCGAGAGCATGTTCTCCGAGCGCGTCTCCGCCCACTTGACCGGCCGTCCCACCTGTCGCGCCACCGCCGCGGCGATCACGAACTCGACGTACGTCGACGCCTTGGCGCCGAACCCACCGCCCACCGCGGGCGCGATGACGCGCACGTGCTCGGGCGCGAGCCCGACGGCGGGCGCGAGCGTGTCGCGGAGGCTGTGCGGGTTCTGCACCGGTGCGTGGACGCGCAGGCCCTCGCCGTCGGGCTCGACGACGATGCCGTTGGCTTCCATCGGCACCGCCGCCACCCGCTGGTTCACGAAGCGGCCGCTCACCACCACGTCGGCGTCGTCGAACAGGGTCGGGTTCTCGCCGAAGTCGAGGTCGACGGCCACGTTCGAGCCGTGCTCGGGGAACAGGAGGGTCGCGCCCTCGTCCGCGGCGGCCTCGGGATCGGTCACCGCCGGGAGGGGGTCGTAGTCGACGATCACCATCTCGGCGGCGTCGACGGCCTGGGCGCGGGTCTCGGCCGCGACCACGGCCACGATGTCACCCACGAACCGCACGCGGTCGGAGGCCACGGGCGGGCGGGAGAGCTCGGACGGCACCATCGCGAACGACTGGACGGGAGCGAGCCCGAGGTCGCCGGCCACGTAGACGCCGATGACGCCGGGCATGGCGGTCGCCTCCGAGGTGTCGATCGACTCGAGACGAGCGTGTGCGAGGGTGGCGCGCACGAACACGAGGTGCGCGAGACCGGCGATCTCGAGGTCGTCGAAGTAGCGCGCCTGACCGTGGAGGATGCGCGGATCCTCGGTGCGGCGGACGGCGTTCCCGAGAATGGATCCCGACGAGGGCATGGGGCCGCAATCTATAAGGTCGAGCCGATGTCTCGGCGGGGCGACCAGGTCGCGATCCGGAACCGGCGGGCCCGGTACGACTACCACCTGCTCGACACGTTCGAGTGCGGCATCGTGCTCGAGGGCTCGGAGGTGAAGTCGATCCGCCACGGCCGGGCCAACCTCCAAGACGCCTACGCGCGGGTGGAGGGCGGCGAGGTCTGGCTGCACGGAATGCACATCTCGCCCTACGAGTTCTCCCGGGGCGAGCTCGACCCGGTCCGCCCGCGCAAGCTGCTTTTGCACCGCAAGGAGATCGACGAGCTGACCCGCACCACCGCGGAGAAGGGCGTGACCCTCGTGCCGCTGCGGGTGTACTTCAAGGACGGTCGCGCCAAGGTCGAGCTCGCGGTCGCCAAGGGCAAGCGCAGCTACGACAAGCGGCGCGCCATCGCTGAGCGCGACGCCAAGCGCGAGGCCGAGCGGGCGATGAAGGGGTTGCGCGACTAACGTCAGGGCGGCGCCCGGTTGTCGTGTTCGTGTTCGGCGTGGTGGTGGGGGCGGCATTTGAGCTCGAGGTTGCCGAGCTCGGTCTCGCCGCCGTCGGCCCAGTGGACGATGTGGTGGATCTCGCACCATTCGGGGGGCCGGTCGCAGCCGTTCTCGGTGCAGTGACGATCCCGCGCGATCACCGCCCGCCGTAGCGCCGGCGGGATCACGCGGGTGGTGCGACCGACGTCGAGGGGCCGGCTGTCGGGGCCGGTGATGATGCGGGTGATCTCGGCGTCGCAGGCCAGGCGCCGGGCGGCTTCGCCGCTGAGGGGCTGGTGGAGGCGCTCGAGCTCGGCGCCGGCGGCCCGGGCGCGGCCCTCGAGGGTATCGAGGGACACGAACGCGCTCACGTGGGGGCGTTCACCGCCGGCGGTGGGCGCACCGTGGTCGAGGGCCCGGCGACAGATCTCCACCAGTGCGTCGGCGCGCCGCTGCGCCGGGGTGCGCGCATCCCCGCCCGCGAGCGGCTTGGCGTAGGCGTCCACCGCCGTGATCACGGTGGCGCCGCCTTCGGGATCGAGGGCGAAGTCACCGGCGACCATGCCCCGGAACGTCTCCGAGACGTGCAGGCGCCGCCGGTCGTGGCGGTCGGCCTCGTCGGCCTCGAAACCGTCACGATCGACCATGTGGCGCCAGTGCTCCACCACGCGCCGCAGCCGCGCCGGATCGCACTCGCGAGCCGCGTCTACCAGGATCGGCTCCGCGTCGGCGATCGTCGCGGCGCACGCGGCACTCGCATCCACCGCCCGGGTGATCACCCGCACCTGCGAATACCCGATCTCGCCGGCGGCGAACGCCGCCCGCGTCCCGGGCAGCGTGTCGCCCAGGCGCCGCGCAACCCGCACCCGCTCGCAAGCCTCCCCCGGCGCCAGCCGACACCGGGCCCGCACCCACGCCGCGGTCGACAAGCCCCCGTCCCCCGCGCACCCGCCGGCGGCGTCGAAACGCTGCAGGCGCCGCAGCCACTCCGCCTCCAGGCGCTCCCGCTGACGGGCCAGCTCCACGAGATCCGCGCCCAGCTGCGCGACCGCGACCCCGTCGAGATCCTGGCCCGCCAGCTCGTCGATCGCCGATGCCAGGTTCCCCACCACCGCCTCCTGCTGCTCGAGCGAGGGAACGTATGTTCGTAGCCTACCACCAGGGTGTGACAACCAAACACAAAATTTCGCAGATCATCTCAGAGTGTGACTGCCGGGGCGGGTGTCAACCAATGAGGGAATGTGACGCTCGCCGCCGCGGTTACCCTGATCGTTGCGGGGCCAGCACGCACCGGCGCCGCGTTTGACATGGGGGTGCGTGGCTTCGATCTCGAGGATCGAGGTGGGTGAAGCGAGCCGACGTCCCCGGATCGTCGTGAAAGAGCCGGGACCACTGATACATGCCGACGACAACGTCGCACTCGCTGCCTGACCTAGGTCAGTAGCGCGTCCGTTCCGGCCCAGCCGCTCGGCCGGATTGCGGGCGTCATGATGAGCGGCTCACCGCCGGGACGGGCCTCGCGGCCCGGCGGGACAACTCAGCGAGGCTGGGGTCGCGACGGCGCGCCGGCGCGCGGTGGCGACCCGAGATCGATCGCCGGCTGCGCTCGGAGAAGCCCCGCTGAGGACTCGGGAGACGCGGGTTCGACTCCCGCCACCTCCACGACTGATCGACCTGCGTTGTCGCAGGTCACAGATCTACCAGTGCGGTTCACATCGCGGTGCCACAATCAACTCCCGCCATCGCGCCCACTGATCTGGTCGCGTTCTCGCAGGTCAACGGCTCGGGCTCCACAACGCCGTGACGCGGTTCTGACAGAGCGGACGCGCGCGCTGCGCCGGCGACACCCGGTCCGAGGCCATGACGACGATCGTCTGCGTCGTCCTGGTGACAGCCCTCCCCGGCCACGATCGGAGGATCAGATCGCACGCATCGCAGCGATTCTTCGGCGGAGCCACAACGAGTCACGACGGCCGGGAGTGCGGAACTGTTACCTGCTCGATGGCGTAGGGAGAGAGAACCAGCACCAAGAGCTGTTTCCGAAGAGCCTGCCGGAGCTCCCAGCGGGAGACGAGGCCAAGATGACCCGGTCACTCGATGGGACCAACAACCCGGGTCACGAGAGAGCGCCGAACGAGCTGATATATGGGTGATCCTTCTACTTCGACAGAAAGGGGTTCACCATGGCCGGGTTCGTGCTGATCCACGGAGGGTGGGCAGGCGGCTGGGTCTGGGAAAAGGTCGTGCCGTTCCTCGAGGCAAACGGCCACGACGTGGTTGCGCCCGATCTCCCGGGGCACGGTGACGACACCACCGCTCCCGACGCGATCACGCTCGACACCTACGTCGAGCGCGTCGCCCAGCTGCTCGACGCGCAACCCGAGCCAGCCGTCCTCGTCGGCCACAGCAGTGGGGGCGTCATCATCACCCAGGCCGCCGAGCACCGGTCGGAGCGGCTCCAGCTCCTCGTGTACGTCTGCGCCTACCTGCCCGTAGAGGGCCAATCGCTCCTCGACCTCGGCCAGGCCGATTCGGACCAGCTCATCCTCCCGAACCTCGAATTCGCTCCCGACGGCACCACTGTCAGCATCAAGCGCGAGGCGATCCACGACGCGCTGTTCGCCGACTGCCCCGACTCGGACTACGAGAGTTTCCTCGCCCGTAGCCGTCCTGAACCGCTCGCGGTGGCGGGCACCCCGGTCAGCGTGACCCCACGTAAGTACGGCGGGGTGCCGCGTGCCTTCATCGAAACCCAGCGCGATCGCGGCATCTCCATCGCACTGCAGCGGCGCATGCACACGGCGACACCCTGCAATCCGATCGTCACGATGGACACCGGTCACATGCCCATGTACGCCGCACCTGATGAGCTGGCAGCACACCTCAGCGAGCTCGCTACCCGTGCCACGACACGGGGCGCGTGATGACCATGGACAGGACCGTGCGCGTCGACGTGGATGCACTGGCAT
>DASUUL010000088.1:0-3466 GCA_036374115.1 Acidimicrobiia bacterium
ACTTCACGACCCAGTCGATCTCGGTCTCGAGCGACAACGGGTCCTTCTCGAGTCCGGTCATGGCGTGTTCCCACATCGCCAGGGCGCGCTCCTCGAGAGGTGCGAGACCGCGGCGCTTGGCGAACCTCAGGGCCCGGTTCAGGTACTCCGACTGCACGTCGATCGCCGACAGCTCGCGGCCGTTCGCCAGTCGCACCCGCCGCCGGCAACCGAGGTCGTGGCTGATCTCCCGGATGGCGCGGATCGGGTTCTCGAGGCTGAGGTCGCGCCACGGGCCCGAATCCTCCTCGAGCATGCGCAGCACGATCGACGTCGCCCCGATCTTCAGGAACGTCGTGTACTCGCTCATGTTCGAGTCGCCGACGATCACGTGCAGACGGCGGAACCGCTCGGCGTCGGCGTGGGGCTCGTCGCGGGTGTTGATGATCGGGCGGGACCGGGTGGTCGCGCTGGAGACACCCTCCCAGATGTGCTCGGCCCGCTGGCTCAGGCAGTACATGGCGCCCCGAGCCGTCTGGAGCACCTTCCCCGCACCGGCGTAGACCTGGCGGGTCACGAGGAACGGGATCAGTACGTCGGTGAACTTGCCGAAGTCGCCGTCGCGCTCTACGAGGTAGTTCTCGTGGCAGCCGTACGAGTTGCCGGCCGAGTCGGTGTTGTTCTTGAAGAGGAACACCTCGCCCCGGATGCCCTCCTCACGGAGGCGGTGCTCGGCGCTGCGCACCAGCCCCTCGAGGATGCGCTCCCCCGCCTTGTCGTGCACCACCAGGTCGGCGATGGAGTCGCACTCGGGGGTGGCGTACTCGGGGTGACTGCCCACGTCGAGGTAGAGGCGGGCGCCGTTCTCGAGGAAGACGTTGCTGGAGCGACCCCACGACACCACCCGCCGGAACAGGTAGCGGGCGACCTCGTCGGGGCTCAGGCGGCGCTGGCCCCGCAGGGTGCACGTGACGCCGTACTCGTTCTCGAGCCCGAAGATCCGCCGCTCCATCACAGGGCCCCGTCGCTGACCATCGCTCGGAGCGTACCGGCCCCGGGAGGCGCCGCTGACCCGGGTCGGGAGGTCAGCCGGAGCCCGAGCAGGCCGACTCCTTCTCGAACGCGGCGTCGAGCTTTGCGGTGTCGTACTTCTCGGCCACCTCGGTGAACGGCGCGGCGGCGTCCCCCCGGGCCTCCTGGATCTGCTCGTACACGTCGTTCTGTCCCTGCTCGAACGTCTCCGTGTCGGCGACCTGCAGGGCGGCGACGTCGTCGGCCGCGGCCGCGAACGCATCGCGGGCCTCTCGCACCCCCTGCCGGAAGGCCCTGGCGATCGGTTTGCCGTCATCGACGTCCGGGATCCCCGCCTGCTTGAACTCGCCGAGCAAGGTGCGGGTGGCGCCGGCCACCGAGTCGAGGTACTCGACGAGCACACGGCGCCGCTCACGGAGATCCGGCTCCTCCGGATCGACACCCCGTTGGGCGGTGGCGATGGCGCCCGCCCAGTCGCTGAGCGCGGTGCAGATCGCCTTCGCCCATCTCGCCGGGCGCACGCGCTCGTCGGAGGAGCCGGCGCCCAGCGTCACCAGGGCCACGAGCACGACGGTGACCGTCAGAAGACGGTGACGATCTCGTCGCATACCGGAACCTCGTCGAATGCCTCGAGCACCGCCGCGAACGCATCCACCGCCCCCCGGACCTCGGTGACGGCGACGAGAGCACCGACGGCGCTCGGCGCGATCGTTCGTCCTGCCCGACGCATCCGCATGGCCGCTCCTCTCCTCGCATCAGGCGGCGCTCCCCGCGCCGGGGACGCTACCGGAACGCCCCGCGTCGACGGGGTTCGTAGGATGGACCGACATGGTGCCGATGCAGCAGCTCACGTGGGTGACCGGATCGTTCCGGGCCCGTGTGATCGAGGCGCGGCTGCACGCGGAAGGCATCGACGTGGCGCTGCGCGGCGCCGTCGACGGGCCGTACGGCTTCACGGTCGGGGCGATGGCCCACGTCGAGGTGTTCGTCCCGGTCGATCAACTCGACGACGCCCGGTTCGTGCTCCTCGCCGACGCGGTGGACGCCGCCTTGGCCGCACCACGCGAGTGGGGCGGGACCACGAGGGCCCCCGGTCCGTGGGCCCGGTTCGCGGTGTGGACGGCCCTCGCGGCCGCGGTGCTGGCGCCCGTCGTGTTGTACATGCGCGGGTGAGCCGGCCTGCGTCACGATCAGCCGGCGAGAACGGCCTCGAGGTCGTCACCCTTGATGCGTCGGAACGCCCGTCTCGTGGGCGCACGGTCGAGCACCCCCACCTCGAGCTGATCCGCCGTGAGCGGCGGCCGGTCGGCGCCTGACAGCACCGCGGCCCCGAGACGGATCGCCGACCGATGGTCGAGTTCGCCCTCGAGCCGGCTGGTGAGCGCGTCGGCGATCGACTCTGCCTGCCCGCCGAGCACGGTGAAGCGTTCCTCGTCCATCACGGTGCCGTCGTAGAGGATGTGGAACAGCTCGTCGTCGCCGGGTGTGTCGCCGACCTGGGCGACGAGGATCTCCACCTCGTAGGGCTTCATCTCGTGGGTGAAGACCTGCCCGAGTGTCTGGGCGTAGGCGTTGGCCAGGGAGCGCGCGTTCACGTCCTCGCGGGAGTACGAGTACCCCTTGAGGTCGGCGTGGCGGACGCCGGCGATCTTGAGCATCTCGAACTCGTTGTACTTCCCCACACCCGCGAACGCGATCCGGTCGTAGATCTCGCTGATCTTGTAGAGCGTGCGTGACGGGTTCTCGGCGACGATGACGATGCCGTCGGCGGCCTCGATCGCGACGAGGCTGCGGCCGCGGGCGATTCCCTTGCGGGCGTAGTCGGCCCGATCCTTCATCACCTGCTCGGGCGAGACGTAGAAGGGCATGGTCACAGCCCTGCGCCCTCCTCTCGCCCGCCGAGCAGCGCGTCGGCCTGCTGCTGGACCTCGTCGTCGGTGAGCGCCCGGTACCCCTCGGCGGAGATCGTCGCCAGCGTGGGGAAGATGCGACGGATGAGGTCGGGGCCCCCCGTGGCGGCGTCCTCGTCGGCGGCGGCGAACAACGCGCGGAGCGCGAGCTCGGTGGCCTCGGCTGCGGTCATGCCTTCGCGCCATGCAGCCTTGATCCAGTTTCGGGCGTGCACGCCACCGGAGCCGTGAGCCTGGAAATCGGTCTCTTCGTACCTGCCGCCGGTGACGTCGAAGCTGAACACCCGGCCGCGGTTCCGGCGTTCGTCGTAGCCCGCGAACAGCGGCACGACCACGAAGCCCTGCAGCGCGGCGGGGAGATTGCTCTTCACGAGCTGGCTGAGCTGGTTGGCCTTGCCCTCGAGCGAGAGGGGTTCGCCCTCGATCTTCTCGTAGTGCTCGAGCTGCACCTGGAAGAGGCGCACCATGTCGACCGCGGGCCCGGCCGCGCCGGCGATGGCGACACCGGAAAGATCGTCGGCCGGGAACACCTTCTCGATGCGCCG
>DASUUL010000089.1:0-7836 GCA_036374115.1 Acidimicrobiia bacterium
CGCCCGAGATCGACGGCGTGGTGCACCTCCCCGGCGCGTCCGTCCGGCCGGGCGGCGTCGTGCGAGCCCGCGCCGTCGCCACCGACGGACTCGACCTGGTAGGGGAGCTGTGAGCGCCAACGCGCCCGACGCGGGTGTTCCCCCCGACCGCCGGCCCGTCCCGCCGCCCACGCCACTCCCGTCGGAGCGGGTCCCGGCGGCGGCACGCGTGTTGCGCTTCGGCGAGAGCGCGCTCGCCACACCGGCGAACGCGATCACGCTCGCCCGGTTGCTGTTGGCGATCCCGACGCTCGTCCTGATCGAGGGGCAGGGTGCGTCCTGGCTGACGCTCTCGCTGTGGGTGGTGCTCTCGGTGACCGATGGCGTCGACGGGTGGGTGGCGCGCCGCGACGGCACCACGCGCTCGGGGGCGTTCCTCGATCCGTTGGCCGACAAGTTCCTGACCGTGGGGGGCTTCGTCGCACTCGCCGCCCGCAACTCGATCTCGTTCCTCCCGGTGCTGCTCATCGCCGGCCGGGAAGTGGCCGTGTCGGCCTATCGCACCGCCGCCGGCCGCCGCGGCATCTCCCTGCCCGCCCGCCAGCTGGGGAAATGGAAGACCGTGATCCAGCTGGTGGCGGTGGGCATCGTGATCCTGCCGCCGACGGCCGACTGGGAGTGGCTCCACCACACGGCCGTGTGGGTGGCCGTCGCCTTCACGCTGCTGTCGGCGCTCGACATCTTCCGGCGAGGTTGGCGCGAGACGCAGGCCGCCTCGTGAGGTGCGACGTCCTGGCGGTCGGCACCGAGCTCCTGCTCGGCCAGATCGTCGACACCAACAGCTCCTGGATCGGCGAGCAGCTCGCCGGCGCCGGCATCGACACCTTCGAGCACCGCAAGGTCGGCGACAACCTCGGCCGCATGGTCGAGGCGCTGCGAGAGCTGCTCGACCGCGCCGACGCCGTCGTGGTGTGCGGTGGACTCGGCCCAACCCCCGACGACGTCACGCGGGAGGCGATCGCGGAGGTGATGGGTGTCGAGCTCGAGCGCCGTGACGAGCTCGTCGAGTGGGTGTCGGCGCTGTTCGGGTCGCGGGGCCGGGACATGCCCGAGAACAACCTGCGTCAGTGCGACGTGCCGGCTGGTGCCGATCCCATCCCCAACTCGATCGGCACCGCGCCCGGCATCCGGGCTCCGGTCGGCGACAAGATCGTGTACGCCGTCCCGGGCGTGCCGTACGAGATGCGCTTGATGATGAGCGAGCAGGTGCTCCCCGACCTGTTGCGGCGCTCGGGGCACCAGGGTGCGATCGTGTCGCGCACGCTCAAGACCTGGGGCACCTCGGAGTCGGGTCTCGCCGAGATGATCGCCGACCGCGTCGACGCCCAGACGAACCCCACGATCGCGTTCCTCGCCCGCGGCATCGAAGGGCTCTGCGTGCGCCTGACGGCGAAAGCCGCCACCGCCGAGGAGGCGTGGGCCCTGATCGAGCCCGAGGAGCACGCACTGCGCGAGGCGCTCGGCGACCTGGTGTTCGGGGTCGACGACGAGACGATGGAGTCGGTCGTGCTCGATCGCTTGCGCGCGCACGGATTCACGTTGGGTGTCGCCGAGTCGATCACGGGCGGCCTGGTGGCGGCGCGCATCGTCAACACGCCCGGCTCGAGCGAGGTGTTCCGCGGTGGCGTCGTCGCGTACGACACCGGCGTCAAGCGCTCGCTCCTCGGTGTGACGGCCGAGAAGATCGTGAGCGAGGAGTGTGCCCGCCAGCTGGCGGCGGCGGCCCGGCGCGTCACCGGCGCCGACGTCGGCATCGGCGTCACCGGCGTCGCCGGACCGGCAGAGCAGGAGGGTCAGCCTGCGGGCACGGTGTTCTTCGGGCTGGCGGTGGGCGAGCACGCGCCCGAGGCCGTCGGCGCCCGCCTGCCGGGCCAGCGCGACATGGTGCGGCAGTTCGCCACCATCACGCTGCTGAACCTGCTGCGCGTCCGGCTCCACGCGCTCGGGTAGGGAGGCGGAGCGTGGCGCGTGCGTTCGTGGCCGTCGTGCCACCGGACTCGGTGCTCGAGGCCGTCACCGCCGCCTTCGGGGAGCCTTCGATCCCCGGCGCCCGGCTCTCGCGCCGGGAGCAGTGGCACCTGACGCTGCAGTTCCTCGGGAACGGCGTCGAGCTCGACGAGGTGAGCGACGCCCTCGGCGAGCTCTGGGTGGCGGCGGGCCCGGTGCAACTGGGCGGCTTCGGCGCGTTCCCGAACGAGCGCCGGGGCCGGGTCCTGTGGCTCGGGGTGGCCGAGGGCGGCGCCCTGCTCACGCAGCTGGTGGCCGCAATCGGCGCGCTGCTCGGCCCGCGGGGCTACCCGCCCGAGGACCGTGACCACCACCCCCACCTCACGCTGGCGCGCTGGCGGGTGCCGGCCGATCTCCGGGAGACCGTTGCCGCCCTGCCCTCGGGTGCGGTCGGCCCCGCGTGGGTCGTCGACGAGGTCGTCCTGTTCGAGAGCCTGACCCGCTCCACGGGCGCCCGCTACATGGAGCGGGGCCGGTTCCGCCTCGCAGGTTGACCGGCGCGGGACCGGCGCCGTCGACCGCGACGCCGACGGTCCTTGCCACGAACAGACGTTCGGGCTAGGCTCACACGCGTGTAATTCGGGATCGGGTCCGCCCGCCCGCCGCGTTCGACGTAGTTGTCACACCCCTCTCGTAGGTTCGACGACGCAGCGCTTCCCCCGACCAGATCGCACACTCGCCAGGAGGAACCCACGGATGGAACGTGACAAGGCGATGGAGATGGCCGTCGGCCAGATCGAGAAGCAGTTCGGCAAGGGCGCCATCATGAAGCTGGGGGAACGGGGGAACGTCGGCGTCGCCGCCGTCTCCACCGGCGCGCTGGCGCTCGACCTCGCCCTCGGCATCGGGGGCCTGCCCCGTGGGCGGGTGGTCGAGATCTTCGGCCCCGAGTCGTCGGGGAAGTCGACGCTCGCCACGCATGTCGTCGCCGAGGCCCAGCGCAACGGCGGCCTGTGCGCCTACATCGACGCCGAGCATGCCATGGACCCGGAGTACGCCAAGGCCATCGGCGTCAACGTCGACGACCTCTACATCTCCCAGCCCGACACCGGTGAGCAGGCGCTCGAGATCGCCGACATGCTCATCCGCTCGGGCGCGCTCGACGTGGTCGTGATCGACTCGGTGGCCGCCCTCGTGCCCCGGGCCGAGATCGAGGGCGAGATGGGCGACGCCCACATGGGCCTCCAGGCCCGGCTCATGAGCCAGGCGCTGCGCAAGCTCACCGCCAACCTCAACCGCTCCCGCACGATCTGCATCTTCATCAACCAGCTGCGGGAAAAGATCGGCATTGTCTTCGGGAACCCCGAGACCACCCCAGGTGGGCGGGCGCTGAAGTTCTACTCGTCGGTGCGCCTCGACATCCGGCGGGTGGAGGCGATCAAGGACGGCGTCGAGGTCATCGGCAATCGCACGCGCGTCAAGGTGGTGAAGAACAAAGTAGCGTCGCCATTCCGCCAGGCCGAGTTCGACATCATGTACGGCAAGGGCATCAGCCGTGAGGGTTCGTTGCTCGACGTGGGTGTCGATCTCGGCATCGTGAAGAAGTCGGGTGCCTGGTTCACCTACGAGGGCGAACAGCTCGGTCAGGGGCGGGAGAACGCCAAGCAGTTCCTCACCGAGAACCTCGACCTGATGTTCGAGATCAGCGACAAGATCCGGGCCGCGGTCGGTATCGAGAACCCGGCCGAGGCCGAGGAGCCGGGGGGTGAGCCCGCCGAGGTCGATCTGGCATCGCTCGACGGCGACGTCCCGGCCAAGAACCGCAAGGGCGCCACTGCGCCGGAGGGCTGACCCGGAGGCACGACACCCACCAAGATCGCGCCCGGTCCCCGCGGCCCCGCCCTGCCCCCCCACCCGCCACCCCTCACATCGGGGCGGCGGATGGACGGGGCCGGGCGCCTTGGTGTCGGCTCATCCGGTGAGCCCGCGCACGATCGCCCACACCGCGGTCACGGCCGCGAACGAGAGCACCGCGGGGCGCAGCCACCGTCCCTCGAGGCGGCCGACGGTGTAGCGGCTCAGGAACAGCCCGAGGCCCAGCGCCGGGAGGAGTGCCGCCGCCAGCGCCAGGTGCCAGAGGTGTACCACCCCGCCGATCACGAGCCCGGCCAACGACATGGCGGTGCCGAACGCGAACGCCCACGCGAGGGTCGATCGCAGCACCGGACCCTCGTGGTGCTGGTAGAGCAGCGCCATCGGTGGACCGCCGATCGCCGTCGACGTTCCCATCACTCCCGAGGCGAAGCCGGCGGTGGCGGTCGTGGTCCGGTTCACGGGGACGGGTTCCGTGAACCCGGTGAGCGCGACCGCCACCAGCACCCCGCTGCCGAGCAGCACCGACAGGGTCGCACCCGAGACCACCGCCACGATCCACGCGCCGATGGCCGTGCCGGGGATCCGGCCCAGCGTGATCCAGGTGACCCCGGCCCGGTCGACGGCGTGCCGCTCGCGGACCGCCATCGCCACCACCAGGGGGATCACCACCATGGTGAGCGTGGCGGGCAGCGCTTCGGGGTTGGCGAGCGCCAGCACCGGCACCGCCACGAGGTTGCTCCCGAACCCGATCGATCCCTGCACGAGCGACCCGACGCCGACCGCCAGTGCCACCAACACGAACTCGAGCGCGGACAGGTGAATCGGAGGCTCCTTCCGGGCGAACGTCAGAGCGTAGGGCGCCGAGAGCGCCCCTACACTGGTTCGCCGTGACCGCGCCCCGCCGGTATTTCGTGCGCACCTTCGGGTGCCAGATGAACGAGCACGACTCCGAGCGCATCGCGGGCATGCTCGGCGAGCAGGGGATGGAGCCGACCGACGACGTCGAGGCCGCCGACGTCGTGGTCCTCAACACCTGCTGCATCCGGGAGAACGCCGACAACAAGCTCTATGGCCAACTCGGGCACCTGAAGGCGCTCAAGGAGCGCCGGCCCGACCTCCAGATCGCGGTGGGCGGCTGCCTGGCCCAGAAGGACCGCGAGCTCGTGGTGGAACGCGCCGGCCACGTCGACGTGGTGTTCGGCACCCACAACCTCGCCCACGCGCCCGCGCTGCTCGAACGGGCCCGCCTCGAGGGGCCGATCGTCGAGATCCTCGAGGAGCACGAGGCCTACCCGTCGGCGTTGCCGGCCCGCCGCGACGTCGGCCATTCCGCCTGGGTCACGATCCAGATCGGCTGCGACAACTCCTGTGCTTTCTGCATCGTCCCCGCAGTGCGGGGCAAGGAGGTGAGCCGGCGCCTGGGCGACGTCGTGCGGGAGGTCGAGGAGCTGGCCGCCGAAGGCGTGAGCGAGATCACCCTGCTCGGCCAGAACGTCAACTCCTACGGGCGTGACCTCGGCGCCGGCCGGTACCGGCCCCGCTTCGCCGACCTGCTGCGCGAGGTGGCGGCCGTCGACGGCATCCGCCGGGTGCGTTACACGTCGCCGCACCCGAAGGACCTGCGGCCGGAGACGGTCGCGGCGATGACGGAGTGCGAGGCGGTCTGCGAGCACCTGCACCTCCCGTTGCAGTCGGGGAGCGACCGGATCCTGGCGCGCATGCACCGCGGCTACACGGCGGAGCGCTACCTCGAGCGTCTCGCCGCCGCCCGGTCCGCCATCCCCGAGCTGGCCGTGACCACCGACGTCATCGTCGGCTTCCCGGGCGAGTCCGAGGCCGACTTCGAACAGACGCTCGCGGTCGTCGACGAAGCCGCGTACGACGCCGCCTACACCTTCGTCTTCTCGCCCCGCCCGGGCACCGCGGCGGCGGAGATGACCGACGAGTTCGTCGCCCCGGAGATCGCCAAGGAGCGGATGGCCCGTCTCGTCGACGTGGTGGAGCGCCACGCGCGCTCGCGGCACGACGCCCGGGTGGGCATCGTGGAAGAGGTGCTCGTCGACGGGCCGTCGAAGACCGATCCGCACGTCCTCTCCGGCCGTACCCGCCAGAACAAGCTCGTGCACTTCGCGCCGCGCGCGACCGACGGCGACGGGGACCGTCCGCCGGCGCCGGGTGCGTACGTCGACGTTCGCATCACCGGGGCGGCGCCGCACTGGCTCCGGGGCGAGCACCTTGCCACCACCGCGGTCCCCCGGCGGGCGCGGGCCCGCATTCCCGTCACCGTCGTGTGACGACGACGCACCTGGCCCTCGTCGGTCCCACCGCCGCGGGGAAGTCGCGGCTCGCGCTCGCGGTCGCGGCCCGCCTCGGTGACGTCGAGATCGTGTCGGTCGACTCGATGCAGGTTTATCGAGGCCTCGACATCGGGACCGCCAAGCCCACCCCCGCCGAGCGCGCGCGTGTGCCGCACCACCTCGTCGACGTGGCCGACCCTTCCGAGCAGTGGTCGGTGGCGCGGTTCCAGCGTGCCGCGCGAGCGGCAGTCGCCGAGATCGAAGCGCGGGGACGGCGGGCGCTGCTCGTCGGCGGGACCGGCCTGTACGTGCAGGCGGTGGTCGACGACCTGCGGTTCCCGGGGGAGGACCTCGAGCTGCGCGCCGAGCTCGAGGCGTGGACCGCCGAACCCGGTGGCGTCGCCGCCGCCCATGCCGAGCTCACGGCTCGCGACCCCGTCGCCGCCGCCCGCATCGACCCGCACAATGCGCGCCGGATCGTCCGGGCGCTCGAGGTGATCCGCCTCACCGGGCAGCCGTTCTCGTCGTTCGGGCCGGGGCTGGGCCACTTCGGGCCGACCGCGTTCCCGGTGCGGATGGCGGGGGTGTGGCTCCCGAGGGGGGTGGTCGGGACGCGGATCTCCGCCCGGTTCGCGGCGATGCGGGCCGGCGGGCTCGTCGACGAGGTCCGCCGCCTCGCCGCGGGAAACGGCGGCCTGTCGCGCACCGCCCGCCAGGCCATCGGGTACAAGGAGGTGTTGGCCCATCTCGAAGGCGCCGAGCCGTCGCTCGACGCCGCCCTCGACACCGCGGTGCGGCGCACCCGCTCGTTCGCCCGCCGCCAGCGCATGTGGTTCCGGCGCGACCCCCGGATCGCCTGGTTCGCGGCCACGAATCCGGCCTCGGTGGAGCCCGCCCTCCTGGCAAGCTGGTCCCGATGAGCCCGCTCCGCCTCTCGAAGCTCCACGGCGCCGGCAACGACTTCCTCGTCGCCGCCGCCGGGCCCGTCCTCACGGGCGAGCAGGCGGTCGCGCTCTGCGACCGCCACCGCGGGGTCGGCGCCGACGGCCTGATCCTGCTCTCGCCGGGGCGCGACGGCGCCGACTGCGAGATGGCGCTGGTCAACGCGGATGGGGGCGCGGCCGAGATGAGCGGCAACGGGATCCGCTGCCTGGCGTGGGCGGCGAACCGGGCGGGGCTCGGCGACGGAAAGCGCCTCGTCGTCGACACCGCCGGTGGCCGCCGGGAGCTGGAGCTCGAGCTCGACGCCGCCGGCGACGTCGCCGCCGCGACCGTCGACATGGGACCGGCGACCTTCGAGCCCGCCGAGATTCCGCTCGACGCCCCCAGCCCGTTCGACCTCGAGGCGACGTTCCACGGCGTGAGCTACCGCGGTGACGCCGCCGGCATGGGCAACCCGCACCTCGTCCTCCTCGTCGACGATCCCGCGAGCGCCCGGGTCACCCAGCACGGCCCCCGCCTGGAGCACGACGAGCGGTTCCCCAGGGCCACCAACGTCGAGTTCGCCGCCGTGACCGGTCCCGACGAGCTCACCCTCCGCGTGTGGGAGCGCGGTGTCGGTGAGACGCTCTCGTGCGGCACCGGCGTGTGCGCGGCCGCGGCCGTCGCGCACCGGCGCGGTCTCGTCGGCGACACGGTGGTGGTGCACGTCCCCGGGGGCGAGCACCGGGTCGAGCTC